>NZ_CBCRZX010000016.1:30693-87828 GCF_965137155.1 Stackebrandtia soli | reverse complement strand
GTCCCAGTCCCCGTTCCCGTTCCCGTCCCCGTCCCGGTTTCGGGTGTCGGGGTGCCGTGCGCGGTGGTCGCGTCGGGCCGCAGGACGAGTGGCGGTGTCCGGTCTCGTTGTCGGCGTTCCCGCGATTGTTCGTCGACACGGTCGCGGTGGGCGTTGAGGACGCGTTCACGCCAACCGAGCCGATCCCACCCGGTACCGGTCGGCTCGGGTATCGGGTACCGAGCCCGCCGGATCTCCCTCGCCACATCACGTTCGGCTTCGCGAGCGACGCGTTCTCTATGCGGATCCCGTTCACCCGGAACCGGCCGGACAGTCCTCAACAACGACACCACCGACACACGATCAGACCGAACACAACCAGTACCGAAACCCACGTCGGACCCGGTGTCAGTAACGGCTTCCGTCCCGGTATCGGGCACCGAAACGGAACTGAGTCCAGGAACCCTCCCGGCCCCGGGAACCGAGCCGAGTCCAGGAACCGGCCCGATTCCAGCGCGGGCGTCGGGACCGGCCCCGACCCCAGTTCTGATGCCTCGACCGCTGTCCGTATCGGAGCGTCGCGACGTCAGTGGTTCTTCTTTCGGGTTGGTGGGGCTGTTGACGGGACCGCGAGCCGACACACCGGCCGGACGAGAATCCCACCGAGCCGGGGAACCCGAAACCGTTCCGGTAGGACGATCGTCAAGGTCAACGCCGGGACCGAAAGCGGGACCGGGCTCTGGATCGAGGTCGAGGTTCCAGACGAGCGTCGTCACGACCGCACCCCCATTCGCACGGCGCGAGCACTACCGACAGCGGGTGTCGGATCGGGATCCGTTGGCGGACAGGTTGATCCGCCAGCGCTTTCAGGACTGATGCCGGTCTCGGTGTCGGAGTCGCGGACGGTCCCGGTGTCGGGAACGGTGTCCATGCCGGTGCCGGGTCCAGTGTGGAAGGCTCGCGGCGTCGACGGTTCTCCTTTCGACGTGGTGGGGCGGTTGACGGAACCGCAGGACACACCGGCGGGAGGAGAGACCCACCGAGTAGGGGAACCAGCCGAAACCGTCCCTGTCTGACGATCGGGTTCGGGTGGTCCGGTCGGGATGGTGGTATCCGGTGTCGATCGGTACCGGTCGGTGGTGGTGCGGGTGAGATACCAGACCGTGGCGGGTTCGGACAGCCAATACCGCTGAGTCGGATGCGGGAAGAACACCGGATCCGTCAGGTCGAGCCCGGTGATCGCCCCGACGGGTGACGCGATCGCCCCACCGGCACCGAGAAGATCTAGACGAGCCTCACCGGCCCCGACATACGTCGCGGCGATCAGACGATGCCCAAGCTTCAACAGACCCAATGGACGCGGCGAATCACCATCGGGACATGACTTGTCCGACGACGACTCGGCCGAAAGCTGAGCGATGGATGCATGGGGAGGCATTGGAACGTGTGACGGCGACAGGGAATACGTGAGCGACGTCCGTCCGGCGGCAGTACGGTCCGTGTTTCGCGGCGCGGGATGGTCGGCCGTGGTGCGGTCGGTGATGCCCGGTGCGGGATGTTCGGCGGCGGCGCGGGGCGCGGTCCGGTCGGCGGTACCCGATGACGACGTGATGGGAAGCGGCTCGATGGAACCGTTGGGGAGCAACGGAAGCCGCGACGGCGACAAGCACAACGTCCGTTCGGGGGTGGTGCGGTCGGTGGTGACCTGCACGTGATGATCGGTGGCGCCCCGGTCGGACGTGGGGTGAGCGGGTGGGCTGTGCCGGTCGGTCGTGGCCGCCGGGTGGTGGGCTGGGTCGTGAATGGGCATGACGATTGAACCCCCATAGAGGACGTGGCGTATGACCGTCGTGTCATCCCTAACGGACGGTCGATGGTGGTGGTGGGTTGAGAGGGCACGCGCGTTGACGGGTTCGTCGCGTGTGTCCGTTGTGGTGGGTCGCGGCCAGGCAGGCTCCGCCACGGTTGACATGCGCGGGGAGGACGAACCGGGGTCGCGGGCGTTGGGTCCCTCTCAACACCACCGGGGAGCCTCGCGTGCCCATCGTGTGGGGCGCGAGGTCAAGGCCGACCCGAGCTCAGGGCGCGGAAGTGCGACTTCGCAACGGTTCGGGTATCACCGCAGGTCAGTGGAGTCGATGTATCGACGCTGGTGGACGCGTGCGGTATGGGGTAGCCGGGTTGTCACCCGGCTGGCACAATGGGTGCAGCAGAGGGTCGGTTACCGTCCATGACGGGAACCTCCTTTCTTGTGAGACCGGAGCGGAAGGCTGTCTAGGACTAGCCGCTCCGGTCGTTCTATGTCTCCACACCCGATACGGCACTGCCGTATCGGGCGGGACTCTTGTGGAGTGACCCCACCCGCGTTACGCAGTGTGACGGCCACTCCGAAACCGTAGCGCATGGTGTGTAGTCGATGTCAAGCACCACCGCCCACATCGGCACAAACTTTCTTCCCTACACGCCTACCGGTCCCTTCCAGACAGATGACCGACGATCGGGCGCACCGACGTCGATGTGCGCCTTTCGGGTGCGCCTCCTATTGCGGGCCAGGCGTTCCCAACTTTGCCGGGTGGCCCGGTTTCCCGGCTTGGTGGGTCTCGACCACCGTCCCCGCAAAAAGGCGCCAGTCCGTACATCACCCCACCAAGCCGAAAGTCTGTGGGTACCCAGGCAGACCGGATTCGGAATCCTGTGGTGTGTCGCCCCCACCAAGCCGAAGGAAGAGGTTCGGTCAGGTGTTCCGCTTGGTTGGTTAAATTGCTCGCTTGGTTGGGCAAATTGCGAAAACACGCCTAATTCGAGAATTTGCCCAACCAAGCGGAACTTTTGCCCAACCAAGCGGAGTGGTGGGAGTCGGGGTTCAAGTCGGAGCCTTCGTGGCGTTTCCTTTAGGACGCCAGTGATTGCCCGTTGGGGCCGGGTGGTCCGAGAGTTTCGGCTTGGTGGGGCGGGCGTACGTGACTACTGTTTTCTGCGGTGACGGCAACGGAGACCCACCAAGCCGGGGAAGGTGCCCACTGGGGGTTGCAAGGCTCTTGGTCGGGTTCGTTTTGTGAGTCGGTGGCCCGGTTTCCCGGCTTGGTGGGTCTCGACCACCGTCCCCGCAAAAAGGCGCCCGCGCCGTACATCGCCCCACCAAGCCGAAAGTCTGTGGGCACCCAGGCAGACCGGATTCGGAATCCTGTGGTGTGTCGCCCCCACCAAGCTGAAAGTCTGTGGGCACCCAGGAAAGCTGGGCCGGTATGCCCGTGTGTCGCGTCGTCGAACCGAGAGTCTGTGGGCACCAGGCGAAGGGGGCAAAGGGGTCGGTCTGCGTGTGAGCGCGGCGAACCGAAAGTCTCTGGGCACCCGGGAAAGCCGGGGCCGAGCGTCTGCCCCTGTGCCGCGCCGTCACGCCGAAAGTTCGTGGCAACAGCGAAAACGGGGCGGGACCGTCGACGGCGGGTCGAGCGTGGACACTCGACCCGCCGTCGACCGCTACTACTTGTCGCGGCCCAGCGCGAAGCCCTTCATAAAGGGGCGCTGGAGAAGCAGGAACACGAGAATCGGCGGGATCGACGCGATCAGCGCGCCGAGCATGAGCGGTCCGTAGTTCGTGCCCTCACCGGACTGTTTGAGCGAGGCGAGGCCGACCTGGACGACCTGGTCGTCGCCCTGCATCGTCAGCAACGGCCACAGGTACATGTTCCAGCCGTAGAGGAACTCGATGACGGCGAGCGCCCCGAGAACGTTCCACGACAACGGAATGAGCACCTTGACGAGGAACTGAAGCGGGTTCGCCCCGTCGAGTTGGGCCGCCTCGGAGAGGTTCGCGGGAAGGTTCGCGAAGTGCTGCCGGAACAGGAAGGCCGCGGTCGCCGACGCGAGGAACGGGATCGTCAACCCCGCGAGGTTCCCCGACATGCTGAGGTCGTCGGCGATGCCGAACAGCGCGAGGATGGAGATCTCCGTCGGCATCATCAGGGTGATGAGGACGAAGAAGAACACGATCCAGCGGCCGGGAAAGCGGAAGTACACGAAGGCGAGACCGGCGAGCATTCCCGTGGCGGCCTTGCCAACGGAGATGATGATCGCCATGATGGCGGAGTTCACCATGTACTTGCCGAGGTCGCGGCTCTCCCACACGGTCGCGAAGTTCTCGGCGAAGGACTCTCCGGGGAACAGGTCGAAGCTCGTCATCTGAGCGTTGTCCTGTGTCGACACGAGCAGTGCGTACAGGACGGGCGCGCACGATACCGCGCAGATGATCGCGAGTGCCACGTGCAGGTACCAGGATCGCCCGCGCCGCTTGCGGTTCATGGGCGGTTCCACTGCGTCCGTTGTGGAGGAGCCGACCAGTTCGGTCACGTTGATTGCCATGACGTCCTCCCTAAGATCCGTAGTGGACTTTGCTGCCCGTGGCACGGAACTGCCACGCCGTCACGGCGAGCACCATCGCGAACAGCACGAGCGAGGTCGCCGCGCCGTCTCCGATGTTGCCCTTCTGGGTCTCCACGATGTACGTCATGGCGTCCGTGGTCGCCTTCGCCGGTCCGCCGCCGGTCAGATAGTCGATCGTCCCGAACACCTGGAAGAACGCGTAGGTCACGTTAGTGACGATCAGGAAGAACGTGATCGGCATCAGGCTCGGCAGAATGAAGTGCCGGAAACGCTGCCACGCGTTCGCGCCATCCACTTTGGCGGCTTCGAGCATCTCGACGGAGACGTTCTGGAGCCCCGCGATGTAGAACAGGATCGTGAAGCCGAGCGTCTTCCACACGCTCGCGAGGATCACGACGATCCGGGCGAGCGTCGCGTCGGTGCGGTAGTTCGGCATCGTCCACGGCGTGAACGTCTCCCACAGGTGACCGATGATGCCGGTCAACGGGTCGAACATGACGAAGAACAGCACACCCGCGATCGGCGGGCTGATCGCATACGGCCAGATCAACAGGGTCCGATAGATGCCGCGTCCACGGATCGGTTGCGACACGAGCAACGCGATGGCCAGGCCGACGGCGAGTCCGGTGAGGACGACGCCGCTCGTCAGGATCATCGTCGTCGTGAAGACGGGACGGTAGTCCGGGCCGAACACGGAGGCGGTCGCCGCGACGACTGTCAGGATCATCAGCAGGCCACGGACGCGACGCCAGACGGAGGCCGAGTTCCCGAGGTTGTCGGGGTCGCGCCGCTCGGCGACGATCGTCGCCACCCAGGCGAGCGCGAGCCCGGCGGCGGCCGTGATGAGCCACCATTCGAGGCTCGGTCCGAGCAGGGCCGTGTAGTTGTCGACGCAGACGAAGCGCTCGATGGGGGCGCCGCGCCGAGTCAGCAATGTCGACAGTCGGAACGTCTCGACCAGCGGCCAGTACAGGAAGACCGCGAGGATCGCCAACGTCGGCAGCAGCAGGCCCCACGGGATGAGGTTGCGGTGCCGGTAAGTGCCGGAAGCGTCACTCGTGTCGAGGTTGGACAATCCGCCGGGTTGGCTGAGCGCCTTGCCGATCCAGGCGACGACGCCGATCAGGACGGCCGCGCCGGCAACGAAGGCGACGACGCCGACCGCGACGTCCATGGTGCTGCGCCCCGGCTCGAAGGTGCACGACTCGAGGGGGACCATGGTCAACAGTGGACCGAGTGCGCCCGCTGGGGCGACGATCAACGCGCCGGAACGGCCGGACAGCCCGGCAGAACGCCAGACCGCCCGACCGACCAGGGCTCCTGCCGCCGCCGTCACGATGAACAGCGGCAGCATCAATGGATAAAACGCCACGGTGTCGACTCAGCCGACGTAGAGCGCGTTGTAGTCGTCGAGCAGCTTCTGCGCGTTCTCCTGCGCTTTGGCGAAGCGGTCGGCGGGATCGGCGCCGTCGGTGAGGATCTCCTCGATGGCCTGGGTCACCTCGGCGCGGATCGCGACGAAGCTGCCGAGCAGCACGCCGGTCGCGGCGGGGGAACCGTCGGTCTGGGCGAGCTGGTCGGTCGCGACCTTGTGGTACGGGCGTTCGTCGTACCAGCCCTCCTTCTCCAACAGTTCGACGGCGGCGTTCGTGATCGGGATGTAGCCGGTCGTCTTGTGCCAGTCGGCGGCGTTCTCGGGGTTGTTCAGGAACTGCATGAACGCGAGCGCGCCGTCCTGCGTCTTGGTCTCCAGACCGTCGACGAGCCACAGGGTGGCGCCGCCGATGAGGTTGCCGTGGTAGTCCTTGTCGGCGAAGCGAGGCAGCATGCTGACCTCGACGTCGAAGCCGGTCTTCTCGGCGTCACCGACGACGGCGGTCGCGTCGCCCGAGGAGGTCATGAGGAACGCGACCTGCTGACCGCCGAAGGCGTTCTTCGGTCCGTCCCAGTCCTCCTGGACACCGGAGTAGTAGTAGTGGCCCTTGTCGTTGAGCTCCTTCCACCAGTCGATCCACGACAGCCATTCCGGCGAGGTCATGTCGACTTCGGTGGCGCGGTCGGAGCGGCCGTTGTCGGCGTTGGCCAACAGGCCGCCCTGCTCGGCGAGGACCTGCTCGGGGAACCAGGCGTGGTTCGGCCAGCTGATGCAGCTCTTCGGCGCGTCCTTGAGCTTCATGATGGCGTCGCACGCCTCGGTGAGCTCTTCCCACGTCTGCGGCGGCTCGATGTCGGCGGCCTCGAGGAATTCCGAGTTCGAGTAGAAGATCGGAGTCGAGGTGTTCCACGGCATCGACGAGAACTCGCCATCCACAGTGTAGTAACTGCTGGCGGCCTCGACGATGTCGTCGAGGACGACCGGCTCGCCGAGGATCTCGTCCCGACCGTCGATCGCCTTCTCCACCGAGACGAAGAGCGGGTCGCCATCGGCGTTCACCGCGTCGCGCGACTCCTGGGTCGCGGCCTCGAAGTTCTGGACGATCGTGGGGGGCTTGCCCTGCTGAGTGGCGGCCGTGAGCGCGTCGAACAGCGTCTCGTAGGTGTCGTAGCCCTCGACGTTGATCTTGTAGTCGGGGTGCTTCTTGACGAACTCGGCGGCGCGTTCCTTCGCCCAGTCGAGACGGTAATCGGTGAACCCGATCCATACGTCGATGACGCCTTCGTCCTTGGCCTCGCCGGAGCAGGCGGTGACGCCCGTCAACAGCATTGCGGCCATCGCGGCGCCGACAAGCTTTTTAGCCCGTCGCATTTGTCCTCCATTATGGGCGTGAGGGGAAATGCCGAGCCGAGGAGACACGGGCACGCCTCACTGGACGAATGCCCCGGAAGCCACCTCGGTTCCGGCGAATGGACGATACCCATACACTCCGCGCTCGCGCAACAGCGGCCACGCGACCCTCCACTCAATTCAATGTGAATCGCGCGTGAACAGCCGTTGCGCCCCAAGGCTTCGATGTGACGCTCAGATGGTCACGTGGTTGCTCACCGATGAACGGGACATGACATCGCAATGATGGTGATCGATTGATGGCACATTGTGAAATCTGAAAGCATCTATGACCTTGTGGTGTCGACTTTCTGCTTCAAGTGGACTTCGGTGGCGCGGTCGGGTGTGGGTGCCTTCGCCCTGCGACCTTCTGGTGGTCGTCTTTTGCGGCTTGGTGGGTCTCCCTTCCTGTTGGGTGGTTCGTGTTGGGGCCTCGTACGCCCGCCCCACCAAGCCGTGGGTCTGGGGCCACCTGGCCTCGGCGGAAGTCGATGGCGGGCAGGGGAAGGCGTGCCCGGTGGGCACTCGTCGAACTCAAGGCGACCAAACGTCTGACCAGGCATCTTCTTCGGCTTGGTGGGTCTCCCTTCCTGTTGGGTGGTTCGTGTTGGAGGCACGTATGCCCGCCCCACCAAGCCGTGGGTCTGGGGCCACCTGACCTCGGCGGAAGTCGATGGCGGGCAGGGGAAGACGTGCCCGGTGGGCACTCGTCGAAGTTGAGCGGTCGACGTCTGACCGGGCTTTTTCTGCGGCTTGGTGGGTCTTCCTTCCTGTTGGGTGGTTCGTGTTGGGGCGTCGTACGCCCGCCCCACCAAGCCGTGGGTCTGGGGCCACCTGACCTCGGCGGAAGTCGATGGCGGGCAGGGGAAGACGTGCCCGGTGGGCACTCGTTGAACTCAAGGCGACCAAACGTCTGACCAGGCATCTTCTTCGGCTTGGTGGGGCGATGTACGGACAGGGGCCCTTCTGCGGTGACGGCAACGGAGACCCACCAAGCCGGGAGACCGGGCCACCCGGCGATCGTTGGCGTACGAGAAAAGGTGCCCGGAGGCACTCGTCGAGATCAAACTGAGCGACGTCGATAACGAGAAATTGAAGAATGCCGATGTCGCCCGTTCGTCGCTCCGTGACATCATCGTTGCCGTGTCAACGGATGGACCGTCGACGATCCGGCCGGGAGCCCCGCATATGACCGCCATTCTCATCACCGGAACCTCCTCGGGCATCGGACGCGCCACGGCGCTACGGCTCGCGCGAACCGGGCACACCGTGTACGCGACCGCCCGCGACGTCGACGCGATTTCCGACCTGGCCGAATCCGGTTGCCGGACCCTCGCCCTCGACGTCACGGACGAGAAGTCGATGCGCGCCGCCGTCGAGACGGTCGAGGCCGAGCACGGCGCGGTCGGAGCCCTCGTCAACAACGCCGGCTACGGCGAATACGGGACCATCGAAGAGACCGACCTGGACGGGGTGCGGCGCCAGTTCGAGACGAACGTCTTCGGCCTGGCCCGGATGACGCAACTGGTCCTGCCGGGCATGCGCGCCGCACGCTGCGGGCGGATCGTCAACATCGGCTCGATGGGTGGTCGCCTGGTGTTCCCCGTCGGCGGGTACTACCACGCCAGCAAGTACGCGATCGAGGCCATCAGCGACGCCCTGCGGTTCGAGGTGGCGCCGTTCGGCATCAAGGTCAGTCTCGTCGAGCCCGGCCTGATCCGAACCGGCTTCGGAGCCGTGGCCGCGAGAAGCCTCGCCGAGACCGCGACACCGACGGGGCCGTACGCCGCCCTCAACACCGCCACCGACCGGCAGATCGCCGAGTCCTACGCTTCGCGGTTCCTCAGCGCCGACCCCGACGCCGTCGCCGCGGTGATCGCGCGAGCCGTCACGGCCTCCCGGCCCCGGATACGCTACGTCGTCACCCCGGTCGCCAAGTTCCTGGTCCACACTCGACGACTGTTGGGCGCGCGATTCTTCGACGCCTACCTGCGCGGCCAGTTCCGGGGTTGGCCGTCCGCGCCGTCGATCGCGCCCGACAGCGGCCAGAAAGTACGGTCCACATAGGCGACCGGTTTGGTGACCGGGCGCGGCGTCAACACCTCGTCGACGATCGCGATGACGACGGTCGAACCGCCGACCGGGCGCCGCTCGAACACGTGACAGCGCAGCACCGACGGGACGTCCGTCAGGTACGGCTCTCCGGTCGGCAGCCGACCCCACGATTCCGGGTCGGTGAAGCGCGTCGTCCCGCGAGTCGCGAAGACGCGGGCCAGTTCGATGTTCTCGGCGTCGAGCAGATGCACCGCGAAGGTCTCGGCGTCGAGGATCGCCTTCGCGGAACCGCCCGATGTCGCCAACGAGAAGACGATCGCCGGGGGATCGATGGCGACCGATGTCACTGACGACAGCGTGAGCCCGGCCGGTCCGGTGCCGGAGTCTCCGGTGACGATGGCGACCCCGCCCGCATGCTGCCGGAACGCCGCCCGCAACTCCGCCTCGACGCTCGACGGCGGCGTGGACGCCCCCGCGTCGGCGGCCTGTGTGTCCTCAACCATGCCGCCACCCTATGCCGGTTCCCGGTTTCGAAACAGATCCGGACGGCATCGCCCGTCTCACAACTCGGCACCGCCTAGCCCGGGCAGTGCGGCGTCCGGCCCCGTCGCCGAACCGCTCGGACGGTTCGCCGCGTCGTGATCCAGCCGGAACGGGTCCGCGGACAGTCGAGAACCGGTCTTCCGCGGCGAGCACCGGGACAAAGGACCGGCGCATCCACCCGGAGCCGCTCGCGATCGAATTCCCAGGGACAGCCTCTAGACGTCGAACAGGGTGTCCTGGTGCGAGATCTCGCCCTCGTCGCCCGGCGCGTCCTTCAACCGGACGAACGTCGGCTTGTGAACCCGGCCCGGTTCCTCGCGGACCTCCGTCGTCCACCGTCCCGGGTACAAGCGGTCGAGCGCGCGGGTGACCAGTCCGACTCCCCACTCGAAGCGTTCGTCCGAGGATTCCGCGAACGGCGCCTTCTCCCCGAGCAGGTGCGCGATGTGACCCCACTTGATACCGCGCCCGCTCGCCATCAGCTCGTGGAACTCCGGCTTCCTGTTCAGGTGGTCGATCGCGATGGCGCTGTCGTCGGCCGCCGGTTCGGCGTCCGGGGAGTCGGGGGACGGCGCGAGTCCGTGCGGCAGCCGCGCCTCCGCCTCGACGGCCTCCCGTCGCCGCGCCTCCACGGACGCCCGCAGCCGCGCCGCGAAACTGTCGGGCGTCGGTAGTGTCCCGTCCGGGTCGAGCGGTGTGTAACCGTCCTCGAAACTCAACACCCGCAACGGAACCGGGTACGGACGCGAATGCCGATCGCTGCCCGGCGCGCTCGACCAGTAGACGCCGCTGCCGACGAGCGGTTCGTTCAACAGCGCCGCCAACAGGTCGTCCGAGAAGTGCGCGTTCGCGTTCCGCAGCGACGCCAGGTCGCCCTGCGAGAGGAGGTGGAACACGAAGAAGTTGTCGCCCTGACTGATCAGCTCCTGCGGGAGGCTGCCCGGTTGCTGAGTGACGAGCAGCGCGCCCAGGTCGTACTTGCGGCCCTCCTTCACCCACGACACGAACGGGCTGTCCTCGCTCGGCGCCGTCCCGCCGAGGACGGACTGGGCCTCCTCGACGACCGCGATCGTCGGTATCGCCTTCGGTTCGGCCTCCGTGAACTGGGACTGGTTGTGCTCGAAGATGTCGGCGAGGATCACGCCCGCCAACTGCAGACCCTGAGCGCCCCGCATCTGCGAAATGTCGACGACGCACAGTTTTCCCTGGCGCAGACAGTCCTTCAAGGACGTGAGCAGTCGACTCGCCGGATCGTGCAGGGCGGTGACGACCCGGGCCATGTTGCCGATCGCGGCGTTCGTCTGCGCCTCGTCCTTCGCGTCGAGGCCGAGTAGCCGCTGGACGACCGATCGATCCACGCGGTACCGGTCTCGATGGATCACGTCGACGAGCTTCGCCCACTTCGACGGGTCCAAGGACTTCAACCGGACGACGTTCTGCTGATCCTGTTTCTCGGGGGCGAGCACGACACCGAGTACCTGGGCGGGGCTCAACTCCTTGATGTTGAGCTTGACGCCGCCGACGGCGAACGACTGGTAGAACGCGCTCGGCGCCGTCCGATTCGTGAAGACCACGAGCGTGTCCCGCAGGTGTTCGACGTCGCACAGCGCGGGGCGGCCCTTGAAATCGGGCCAGAAGTACTCGCCGTCCGGGTCGAAGACGACGGTGCCGACGGGTGCGGCGCCGTGTCGGCGGGGGACCGTCGGCGGTCGGCGGTACAGCTCCGCGAACAGCAGTTTGACCAAATTGGACTTTCCGAAGCCGGCTCGGGCGAACACGAAGCTGCGCCGGGCGACGAGCTTGCTCACCTCGAAGGTCGGCATGATCGCCGGGTGCTGCACCCGCATCCACGAGGAGTCACCGACGCGCGGATCGTCGCCCGCGTAGACGAACTCGCCGAAGGCTAGATAGCCGATCGGGGACGCGTCGTCGTTGTCGGCGTCGACGATCGCGGCGAGCAGTTCGTCGGACGGCAACGCGACGCGCGCGCCGACGCGGGGAAGCCGCCGGTGACTGGCGACGAAGAGGTGCCGGTCGCCACTCCCGCGCAGCACCCCGAGAACCCGGATGTCGACCTGGTGATGTGGGTGCAGCCGCCGCAGTTCCTCCGATATCGGGCGTTCGCCGGGTGTCGGATGAGCCGGGCGACCTTCCCCCGTCGGCGTGGTGAGCGGCCCCTCGGCGGTGACCATGGTGATGCGTCCCAATAGGACCTCGTGGTCGTCGTCGAGCTCGACGNCGACGAAGCGTCCGAGCACGGGTCGTCCGTGGAAGGCGTCGCCGCGCGGGAGCACGAGTTCCGCGTGGAACTCCATTCCGCCGTCGACGAAGCCGAGAAAGGCGCCGACTACCTGGGCGTTCTCGAACATGCTCATCGCGATGATCCTTCCACCGACGAGGCTCGGGCCGCGTCGGCACCCGTCGGTTGGCAGGGGCGATCATGATATGAATACGAGTTCAGACCATAAGTGAGGGATAAGTCGGATGGCATACCGAAAGACCGATCGCGAGTTGGATCGGTTGCGCCAACGACGGGAGAGCATCGTCGCCGCAGCGTCCTCTGTGGTGCAGCGGGCGGGTTTCGGTGGGGCGAAGGCCCGAGAGACGGCGGAGGCCGCCGGTGTCAGCGTGGGCTCCCTGTACTCGAACTTCGACGGTATCGACGGCCTTCACGTCGAGGTGTTCCGATCGCTGGCGGAGCGCGAACTGCGCCGAGTCGCCCATGACGTCGACGATGCGGCCAGGCCTCGCGACGCGCTGGTGGCCCTCGTCCAGGGGTTCGGGGCCCGGTGCCTGGCAGCGCCGATGGTGGCGTGGGCGTTGCTGCTCGAACCCGTCAGCCCGGCGATCGAGACCCTGCGTCTGCGGTACCGCCGGGATTACGCGGATCTCGTGGCGAGCGTCATTCGCGACGGCATATCCACAGGGGAGTTCGGGTTCCAGGCCGTCGAGATCTCGGCTCCGGCGATCGTCGGCGCGATCGCCGAGTCGTTGGTCAGGCCATTGGATCCCTTCGTACGAAACGATTTCACCGGAGACACCGATGCCGTGCCCATCGGTGCGGGTCTGATCGACGAGATCGCGCAGTTCTGTCTTCGTGCGGTGGGCGCCGAACCCGCACAGACGGGGCCCACCACCCCCGGTCGGCCCTGACCCGTGTCCAAGGGAGCGGAGTGACAATCAGATGAAGCAACACGAGCAGGTCGCCATGCTCAAACGCCTCCTCGCCTTGCGGGAGACGCGTCGCGACGAGGCGATGCTGGACGAGGTCGTCCGCATTCCCATCAGCAAGTACACCGATCAGGCGCTGCTCGACCAGGAGCTGGCCTCGACGTTCACGCGCTACCCGCTGGTCGCCGGTCACGTCTCGGCGCTGAGCGAGCCCGGCTCGTACATCGCCAGCGATTGGGACCAGTTCCCGTACTTCGTCATCCGTGGCGAGGACGGGCGGATTCGCGCCTTCTACAACCAATGCCGGCATCGCGGGGCGCGACTACTCGACCAGTGCGCGGGAGCCGTCAAGAATCTCATCTGCCCATTCCACGGTTGGGTCTACGGACTCGACGGTCAACTCAAGGGAATCACGCGTTCGCACGACTTCCCCGGAGTCGACAAGGGCGATTATGGACTCGTCGAGCTGCCGGCCGCGGAAGCGGGCGGTTTCGCCTGGGTCGCGCGCGATCCAGGCGCATTGTTGAACATTCCCGAGTTCCTCGGTGAATTCCACGACGACCTGGTGAACTTCGACGTCGCGTCCCTGGTGCAGTACAAGAAGACCAGGGTCGTCAAGGAGGCGAACTGGAAGCTCCTCATCAAGACGTACCTCGAGGGCTACCACGTTCCATATCTACATAGGACTACGCTCGCCTTCGCATTCAAGAACGGCGTGATCGCGCACGACGAGGTGGGCCCCCACATTCGACTCGCCGCGGCGCGCACCAATATCCAGGACACGGCGCTCAAACCGGAGAACGAGTGGCGCATCCTCGACTACGCCTCCGTCTACTACACCCTCTTCCCGAACACCTTCTTCATCCTTCACCCCGATTACGTCTCCATCAACACCTTCTGGCCACTGAGTCCCGACCGGACGGTGTGGACCCACGAGATGCTCTACCGGGCGGAGGAGTTCCCCGGGTCCGCGGGGCAGGGCGCGTTGCAGAAGCGGTTCACGTTCACCAACGACGACGTCTTCGACCAGGAGGACTTCGCCATCGCCGAAGAGGTGCAGCGGACGCTCGAACACGGGGGCAGCGACCATCATGTACTGGGGCTCGCCGAGGGCCTCCTGGCCATGTTCCAGGACAACATCGACCAACGACTCGCCCGCGCCACCGAACCGGGCACAGAGAGGCTGTCATGACGACCGATATGACTGAGTTCGCGCGGGGAATCTTCCAATCGCAACCGTTCTCGCAATTCCTCGGCGCCGAGTTGACCGCCGTGGGCGAGGACTCGGCTGAGATCCGCGTTCAGAACCGGAAGGAACTCCAGCAACAGCACGGATTCATCCATGGTGGAGTCATCAGCTACCTCGCCGACAACGCGCTCACCTTCGCAGGTGGACTGGCACTCAAGGGCGACGCGCTCACGGCCGAATACAAGATCAACTACGCGAAGCCCGCGCTCGGCGAGACGATCATCGCGCGGGCCACGGCCGTCGTGACCACGCGACGCCAGGCGGTCTGCACGTGTTCGATCTTCGCCGTCAACGGGGACGAGGAGAAGCTCGTCGCCGTCGCGCAGGGCACGATCGTCGCCGCGGACAAGAAGAACTGACCCGGCCGGGGCGGCACCCTTCTCGAATAGGGCCGCCGCCCCACTTGACTTCGACGCTTCGTCGCATGATCATCCATTTCGGATCCCTGTTCGATTCTCGGCCGCGTGTCGTTCCCGCGTCGTTCGATCGGAGGGCGGCGAGTGATCGTCCTCGTCCTCGCAAATCTTTCGTCTTCGTTACACATCACGTGCGCTTAACGCTGGTCGCTATATCGTCATTGCTCCCCAGTCGACCACACGAGTCGGAGTGGGCCCGACATATCGATATAGCGAACTACGTAAATAGCGTCGATTCACCGACTTGCCCAAAGTCCCACATTGGACCGGTTCTTTCGAGGTGGTGGTTCGACGTTGAGAGGACTTGCCCGATGGGTTTTGACGAGCCGCACCTCCCCACCCAAGCCGAGGCCAATGCCGGAAACATGCGGATGCTCGACGACATCATCGACATCATCGCGGACCGGTACATTCAGCACGACATGGGAGGAATCCCCTACGACGGCGGAACCAATCACCATCTCTACATCAATGACGACACCCCCTGGGAATGGGTCACGTCGAAGCCGGTCGACGGCTATGGCGGGTCTCCGGCGGAGGCCAAGGCCTTCTACATCCAGACCGGGAAGGCCGTCGACAACGGCGACGACTCGTGGACCATCGAAACCCTGTCGGGCGGCCACCCCTCATACGACGTCTGGGTGAAGAAGGGCGGCGCGAAATGGCGGGAGGTGCGCAGCTGGTTCGAAGGAATCAAGAAGCCCTACGAGACCGCGTTCTCGTTCAAGCAGAGCGCATTCGTCGCGCCGAGGATCAGCCTGGAATTCGCGGTGGACGACCTGATACCCGCCGGGCAGATCACCGACGCCGACGTGGGTGAGCTGTCGGCGGTCGACGTCCTGAACACGGACGACTCGCCGACCTACAGCTCGAACCTCCAGCAACGCCTGCTCGGCAACGACTCCTGGTCCGACGCCCGGACCGCGGACAGATTCCTGGAGGGCTGGCAGGGACGGGGCGCCCAGGTCTTCAAATGGTCCTTTCTGGAGCGGTTGCCCTCGGTGCTCGTCGGGCAGGCGACGACGGCCAAGGCGCTCCAACAGTCGGTGGACATCCTGGAGAGGTCGTACACCAACGTCCGCGTCGAATCGATCGGGAGGATGTTCGACGCCGAGAGCATCTTTGAGCTGTACCCGTACCACGACGTTCCGCCGTCGGACCCGGCCGGCTGGGCCGACATCATCAAGGGCATCGGCGGCGTGGCCGAGGACATCGGCACGGTCGCCGGGTGGATCCCGCATCCGGCCGCCCAAGCCGTCGGCAAGGCCGCCGGAGGTGTCGCGACGGTGGCGAAGATCTTGACGGAACCGTTGCCGCTCATCGGTGTGACCATCATCCAAAGTCCCGAACACCAGGAGATCGAGCAGAAGCCGCTCGCCATCGAGGGATCGACCGTCAACGAGCTGTACGAGAACTGGTACAGCCAGATCACCGCCTTCATCAACACGGTGCTGAACGCCGAGAAGATCATCGGCGAGAACCTCGGCGAGTTCACCCAGTTCATCAACGAGACGAAGAGCTCCGACGGCGCCCAGTTGGAGACGACCTTCGGTGACACCGTCCAGTTGACGATGTACCACTCGTTCTTCTGCGCCCCCGCGCCCGGCAGCGGTGCGTTCACGCTGAACACGAACTCCGGTCTGGGTCCGTCCACTCCCAACGGTGATCGCGGGACCGCGTTCTCCGGCGACCTCAACGAACTGTTCAAGGTCGCCATGACGCATCTTCCCGCCACGGCGTGGACCTTCGGGACGCAGTCCGATATGGACGACACGTCGAGCATGGCCGCCGACACCACCCGCACGATCTACGAGTCGTCGCCGTACAGCGGTGGGGACAGCTACGCCACGAGCAGCAACGGCGCGGCCCTCCAACCGTGGATGGACCTCTACGCCGAGTACGACACGATGATGCAGGACTCGAAGACCAATCTGACGAGCGCCGCGGCCGCCCTGAAGGCCGCCGCGATCCAATATGGTCAGACGGACGCCGAGGCCGCCGCGAACCTGGACAAGAAGTTCCAGGACGCCATCGCGGCCGGCTGACCGAGCACAGAACGGAGCACGTCATGACCAGTTCCCCCATCCGAGGTCTCGCCGCCGCCATGGCGGGACTGCTACTCCTCGCGGGGTGTTCCACGGAAGAACCAGGCGATGACATGGACGACCCCACCGTCACCGAGGACGCGGCCGGATTGCCCGAGGAATGCGAGAAGTGGGCCGATCCGCCGGAACTCGGCATGCCGATCGAAGCCCACACCTACGTCTCCAACGCGGTATGGGAAAAGGTCGAGGGCTACATCGAACTCGACGTCACCTGGACCAACGAGACCGAGCTCACCGCCGTTGGTGTCACAGTGGACGTACGGGTGCTCGTCGACGGCGAGGACATCACCGACGAGCTGCCGCAGACACCACAGCTCACCGCGTTGCGGCCGTACAGCGTCGAGTTCATGCTGCCGCAGGTCATCGCGGCCGAACGCGGGGAGGTCTACGTTGTCCCGGAGACCGTCACCCTGGACATTCCGGCGAACCCCGACTGGGCGGAGAGCGGCGGAGCCGTGATGACACTCGACGCCACACCCGTCGTGGAACGCTGGTGCGTACCCGCCGAACCGACCGTAACCGCGTGACGAACCCCTGAACGCCACCACCCCGGAAGGGAGCTTTGCCATGGGAGAGTTCGGAAGACGGCTCGACGACCTGACCATCCGCGCGCTGTCGCCGGACGGCCGGATTCGGGCCGTCCTCAGGGGACGCGGCCAGGCCGTCGTCTCCTTCGCCGACCCCGAGGACTTCTACGACTACAACGACGCGGATCGGGTGTGCGACCAGGTCTCGGAGCTGCTCGACCGCGTCTACGACGGCTTGAAACGCGGCCGGGCCGAGCTGGTCGCGAAACACACGAGACTGGAACCGAACACCGGCCCCCATTGGGATGTGCGGGTGCGTCGGATGCGGGAGGAACTGGACGGCCTCACCGTCGACGGCGAGGCCCAGGGGGACGCCGTCCGCGTGCGGACCGTGGGACTTCGCAGCTGGCGGGTACGCATCCGGCCGGGAATGTACGAGAACATGACGGCCGAGCAGTTCTGCCGCGCCGTCAACGGCTGCGTCCAAGACGCTTGCGGCCGATACCTCTCAGAGATGCGTTCCGTGAAGACGAAGACCCTCGGAGACCTGGCGCCGGACGCCGCCCGCCGCTGACGACGCGAACGCGAACGGCGGCGTCGCACCCCAACGGCCTCGCACGGCGTCACGAACGCGCCGCAGCCGGCAGTCGGTGTGGAGCGCGAGACCGTTGGGGTGGTCGGCGCGGACGGGCCGACCCGCGGTCGACCTGAGGCGAGAACTGTCCGACGCGAGCCCTTCCCGCGCGTCCCGACCACGGCGCGGGCCTCGACGTTCGCGGTTTTGTCCCACACGCGTGAGATCGTCTGGGGGACACCGCGAACGACGAACACGAGGAGCAGTCCAGTGAACCGGGCGCGATCCACGGACGGCACCCTCATCGCGTTTGAAGCGGTGGGCGACGGCCCCACCGTCGTCCTCGTCGGCGGCGGTCTCGACGACGGCGCGGAGAACGCGCCTCTGATCCCGGCGCTCACCGCACACGGATTCCGGGTCGTCAACTACGCCAGGCGCGGCCGGGCCGACAGCGGCGACGCCGACCTCTACTCCGTCGAGCGAGAGATCGACGACCTGGCCGCCGTCATCGTCGAGACGGGCGGACGGGCACACCTCTTCGGGGCGTCCTCGGGCGGCGCGCTTGCGCTGGAGGCGTCGGCGGCGGGCGTCCCCGTCGATCGACTCGCCGTCTACGAGGTGCCGTACGCGCTCACCGACGAAGCGGTGGGCGCTTTCCGGGCCTACGTGGGCGAACTGTCGGCGGCGCTGTCGTCCGGCCGTCCCGACACGGCGGTCGAGCTCTTCATGCGCCTCGCCGGGGCGCCCGAACCCGATGTCGCGGTCGCCCGGTCCTCACCGGAGTGGCCACGGCTGACGGCGCTCGCGCCGACCCTCGCCTACGACGCCGCGTGCCTCGGCGACGGCCGACCGCCGATGGAGCGGCTGGCCCGCGTCACCTGTCCGACGCTCGTCCTCACCGGTGGCGCCGTCGACCCGCACACGGGCGACCTGCACCCGAGCTTCTTCGACAACGCGGCCGACGCGATCACCCACGCGGTCTCCGACGCCGAGCGTCGCACCCTTGCGGGGCAGACCCACGTCGCCGACCCCGTCGCCCTCGCCCCCGAACTCGTGGACTTCTTCACCAGGCCCCACGACCCGGTCGGCGAACGTCCATCGTCCAGCGACCCAGGCTGATCGAATGGACGCTATGTCCATTTAAGAGTTCCACGCGAGCGGCTGTCCGCAGGTCGCACAGTCGATCTACTTCTCAGAGTTTCGTCATTCGATGTTCGGAGGCAACATGCGCAAGCTCATCGTGCAGGAGCTGGTCAGCGCGGACGGGTTCGTTTCCGACGCCGAAGGCGGCCTGGACTTCTTCGACGCGGTCTCCGACTACGGCGAAGTCGATCGGGACAACCGGGAACAGATCACGACGATCGACACGATCCTTCTCGGGGCCGACACGTACCGCATGTTCGTGGAGTACTGGCCGACGGCCGAGGCCGAACCGATGTCCAACGCCGTCAACACGGTACGGAAGCTGGTGTTCTCCTCGACGCTGGAAAGCGCGCCGTGGGGCGAATGGGAGCCCGCCCACGTCGTCAGCGGCGACGCCGTCGAGCACGTGTCCGCGCTGCGGCGGGAATCGGGCGGGGACATCATGGTGTGGGGTTCGATATCGCTGGCGCAGTCGCTGTTGCGAGCGGGGCTCGTCGACGAACTGCAGTTGCGCGTCGTTCCGGTCCTGATCGGGGCCGGCCGCGGTTTGACGACGGCGGACGGCGGCATCCACGACCTGCGTTTGGAAGAGGCCAAGCCCTACGCCTCCGGCATCGTGTCGCTGCGATACCGCCTCGATCGGGAATGAATGGCGTCATTTTCCACTGCGCCAACCGATCTCAGGACCGGCGCAATCGAGGACATGACCACCCGGGTTGCGCAGATCCGAACCAAGCGGCCACCCCTCGGACCCCAGGAACGTCGAGGGCGGTCACCCGACATCGGATGACCGCCCTCGACCTGCTGTGGAGCCTAGGGGAATCGAACCCCTAACCTCTGCCTTGCAAAAGCAGCGCTCTGCCAATTGAGCTAAGGCCCCTGGCCGGTGCTCCCGTTACAGGGCACCGGTAATGCCGCCTCTTGACGATAACGCCCAGGGCGGCACGCACGAAAACGAATTCTAGCCGAGCCGGAACCCGGCTCTAGCGGACGTCCTCCGCTGAGGTCGTGGCCTCGTGCCACAGAGCCTCTTCGGCCTGCTTCGCCTTGACCTTCTTCGCGATGACGGCGGCGACGCCCACGACGCCCGCCACGATGAGTAGCTTCTTCCACATCGGCACAGTCCCCCTAATTTAGACGATAGACAGCCGGTGAAACGTGCCTCAGCATACCCAAGCGATGCACCTCAGACCGGGTGGGTTCGCGCGCGGCGCCCGAATCGGATATCCCGCTTTCGGCCCCGCCGCGGCGACCGGTATGCTCGCTGGGTCGAAAGGCTCTATCAGGCCATCGATGGAGGATTCGCCTAGTCCGGTCTATGGCGCCCGCCTGCTAAGCGGGTTTGCGGTTAATCCCGCATCGAGGGTTCAAATCCCTCATCCTCCGCCACCGAGGCCCCGACCAGCGGAAACGCTAACGGTCGGGGCCTTTCTCATGCTCCGACCCCGATCCGCGTCGGTCGGGATCGACCGTCCTCCGTGCGTGCTCCCATGTGGACATGAGGCTTCGGGTCGGAGGGCCTGGGGGCGAGTCGGGCATCGCGGTGACGACCCGACTACTCCTCAGTGGATTCGGTGCTCCACAATCGGCTCGCGGTGCCCTCCGCGAGGCGTTCCTCATAGACGCCCACTTTGTACGTGATGGCCGTGTGGGACGCCGTCAACGCGGCGAGCTGGGCGTCGACCCGGGGCTTGATGTTCGCGCAGCACCGCGAGCCGTTCGGCCTCGTCGCCCGGACCGGATCGGACCAGGTCGACGTAGCGGTGAATCCGTGAAACCGGCATGCCCGTCCCAGCTTGGTGCAGAAGTCGATCCACCCGATGTGATTCTCGTCGTAGCCGTGCCGATCGTTCGCGTCTCGCGGGATCGCCTGGGGGAGAGGGGAGCAGCCCTTCCCGCTCGTAGGAACGCAGGATGTGGACGCTGAGCCCGGCGCGTTGGGTGACGTCGCCGATGCTCAGTCCTGTGATTGTCGCCATCCCGGACTCCTTCACCCCGGGAACCTGTACGGGGCGTCGAAGTGGGCCGTCACCGTCCTCGCCAGGAACACCCGGCTCATGGTGACGGGCGACGGAATCGGCGTGACGCCGGTGGCGCCCGGCAGCGTCGTCAGCGAGTTCTGGGACGGCGTCGGAGGCCCTCCCGAGGGGCTCTGAACCTGACGAGCGAGCAGCTGGCCGCGTCGATCATCTGGGCACTCGGCCGACCGTCGGGCGTGGACGTGAACACGATGACGGTGCGCCCGATCGGCCAGCCGAGGTGGCGAGTCGGGCGTCGACGGCCTGATCCCCTATCGATCGCTTCCCGCCGCGCGAGCCGCGCGCCAGATCGGATCGAAGCGGCGGGTCCTTCGCAGCTGCTCGAGGTTGTCCGCCAGCCGGCGTGCGTGGGCTCGGGTCTTCGGCTGCGCCGACGCCTCGAACTGCCGGATCGCCGAGGCGAACGTGTCCTCGGCGGCGCGCACGTTGGCGCGGTACGCGTGCCGATAGCTCCGCAGGACGTCGATCTCGGTGTACTCGTCGGGGGCGAACATCGCCTCCAACGCCTGGGGCGCGCCCTCCTCGCACAGGAACAGGAATCGGGACAGCCCGAGCCGCAACAGGTCGACGTCTCCGACGATCGTCTGCGCGATCTGGCGGTGCCCGGGGAGCCGGTCGTGGACCTCGATGAAGTCGCGGTCCGAGTCCGGTCGCGCCGTGCCGTACAGGCGCGATCCGCTGATCACCCGGAACAGGATCATGAATCGCCTTCCATGCCGAGAACGAAGCCGCCCCCGCCCGGTAATCCGGGCGGGGGCGGCTGTCGATCGTGATCGATCTAATCCGTGACTAGGCGCGGACGTTGATGATCGTCGACTCCAGGTAGGCACCCTTGGCGTCGGTGTAGTTGACGATGCCGAGGTAGCGGCTGCCGGCCTCCAGGCCCTCCCACGCGAAGGTCGCGTTGAAGCCCTTGGAGACACTGACCTTCTGGCTCTCCGGCGAGACGGAGGCGTTGCCCTCGTCCGCGCCGACGATCCAGCTGTGGAACTTGACGTCGAGCGAGCTCGCGCCGCCCCAGAGGTCCACGTACACGACGTAGGTCGCGCCACCGGGGAGAGTCGCCGACTCGTCCGAACCACCGGACGCCGAGGCGCCCAGGTAGTACAGCTCGCCGTCGACCTTCTGGTACACGAACAGGTCGAGGTCGTCGTAGGTTCCGTGGTCGGACTGGAACGTCGCGAAACGAGCCAGTTCGGCGTCCTCGGGAACGGTGACCTCGAACGCCTTCGTGTGCGGGCCCTCGGCCGGAGCGTCGGTGTTGAAGTCCTCGCTCGTCGGGTCGGTGAGGGTCACCTCGTCAACGGTGCTGGCGGTCAGGCCGGCCACCGAAGCGTTCAGCGTGCCCTCGAAGCCGGCGACACCGGTCAGGTCGAGCTCGCCGTCGGTTCCGTTCGTGTTGAGCTCCGCGTCGGTGGCCAGAGGCACCGGACGGAGAACGATCGGGCTGCGAACCTCGTGGCCGGACAGGTCCTTCCACGTGATCGAACCGGACGTGTACTCGCCGAAGGCGGCGTCGGTCCGCGTGAACGTGACCTTGAACGTCGCCGACTTGCCCGGCTTCAGGGTCAGGCTCTTCTTGTTGACCTTGACCTTGACGCCCTCGGGGGCGTCGACCTTCAGGAAGTAGGTGTCGGTCGTGTCGGAGACGTTCGTGACGGTACGGGTGATCGTCTGCGAGCCGGCGAGCGAGCCGATCGCGATGGACGGGTAGTTGAAGTCGCTCGGGTCGATCGTCTCGTACGCGTCGCACAGGTCCTCGTAACCGATCAGCTGGAACTGACCGATGGAGCAGCCGTACTGGAGCCACTCGTCCGGGCCCGAGTCGTAGACCAGACCCGGGTCGAACATGGCGGACGGAACGACGTGGCCGGAGCCGTAGTCGAACTCGTTGGCGTCTTCACCAGCACGCTGGATCTGCTCGCCACGGTTGTCCGTCTGCGTCGCGGTGGTCATCATCGCCGAACGGATCGCGATGGGCGACCAGTCGGGGTGGATGGCCTTCATCAGCGCGCCGAGGCCCGCGATGTGCGGGCTCGACATCGAGGTGCCCTGGTAGGACGCGAAGTCCGCGCCACCGTTTCCGGGCGGAGCGACCGCGGCGACCACGTCGACACCGGGAGCGGTGATGTCGGGCTTGAGCAGGTCGCCGTTGCCCGCGAGGGCGGGACCGGCGGAGGAGAAGGACGCCATCTGCGGAGCCTGGACGTCGATCTGCTCGCTGGCGTTCAGCGTGACGGTCGCGTCGGCGGCACCCAGGTAGGTGACGATCTCGGCACCGTCGGCGGCGTTGACGTGGACGGTCGGCACGTAGTGGTCGACGGCGGCCATGTCGGTCGCGCCACCGGACACGTTGTACAGAACGACACCGACGCCGCCGTTGTCGGCGACTTCCTGGCTCTTCTCGACGAGGGCGTTCGCGCCGCGCTCACACGCGACGATCTTGCCTTCGACCTTCGCCGGGTCGAGCGACCCGAGGAAGCAGCGACGCGCGTCGGCGGCGCTGACACCGTCGGCGGCGAGGGTCTCGGCGAGCACGGCGCTGGTCGCGTCGACCGCCCCGTCCTTGCCGACACCTTCGTAGGTCGCGCCGTTGCCGAGCGTCAAGCTGGCGGCGTAGCCACGGTTGTGGCTGCTGGCGGCGACGGTCGTCAGCCACGGGCTGTTGTGAGCCACGGTGCTGGCGCTCGGGCCACTGTTACCGGCGGAGGCGGCGACGAAGACGCCCGCGGCGGCGGCGTTGAAGAACGCGATCTCGACCGGGTCGACGACGTACGTCTGCGAACCGGAGATCGAGTAGTTCAGCACGTCGACACCGTCGTTGACGGCGTCTTCGATGGCGGCGACGGAGTCGGACGACGCACAGCCGCCCGAGGTCTCCCAGCAGACCTTGTAGACCGCGAGGCGCGCGGCCGGGGCCATACCGGAGAGGGTTCCGAACTTGCCCGCGTCGACGCCGTAGTTACCGGCGGCGGTCGAGGCGGTGTGGCTGCCGTGTCCACCGAAGTCACGCGGAGAGTTGGCTTCACCCTCGGTCGGGGCGCCGCCGTTGTTGTAGTAACGGGCACCGATCACCTTGTTGTTGCAGGTGACGTTGTTGTCGGCGTTCTCGTCGGCGCCTTCGTCGCAGGTGCCGGACCACTTGTCGTCGATGATGTCCTGGTCGGGGCGAGGCTCCGACAGCGGCGCGAACGACGGGTTCTCGGGCCAGAAGCCGGAGTCGACGATACCGACGACGACGCCTTCACCGGCGTTCTCGTTACCGCCGAACTGGTTCTGCCAGACTCCGCTATCACCGGTCAGGCCGAGGAAATCGGGGGTGGTGCTGGTGTCGAGACGCAGAATCTCGTTGGGCCACATACGGACGACGCCGTCAGCCTTGGACATCGCACGGGCCTCAGCGGCGCTGAGGTTGACCGAGAATCCGTTCAGGACGGTGTCGTACTGGTGGACCGTGTCGGCCCCGGGCACCTGGCCGAGGACTTCTTCTCGCAGCTCGGCGAGATAGTCACGATAGCGGTCGACGTTCTTGCCGTCCGTGGACAAACGCGCGCCGTCTTCGGCGGCGGTGGCGGAGAAACCGTCGACATCACCGGTGTAGCTGGCGACGGGCGTGCCAGCCACCTGGACGATGTACTGACCGGCCTGGTATTCGTCGGTGTTGAGGCCGGAGTCTTCCGCCCACACCAGACTGCTGACGCCTGCCACTGCCACCGCGGTCGCGGTGACGGCAGCTGCCGCCAATACCGCCGGACGTCTCCGTCCGAGGGATTTCAATTTCACTTGGGGAACCTCCATGCCTCCCATGGACCGTGCGCACGGGACAGCGCACGTGGCGGAATCGTAGAGGAATAGAGCCATCAATGGTCCGGTTCACGGTGACATTAATATGAATCGATAGGTAACCGGACCGGAATTGATACCCCTCCGTAAT
The DNA here is from genome assembly GCF_965137155.1 of Stackebrandtia soli. Classification (NCBI taxonomy): domain Bacteria; kingdom Bacillati; phylum Actinomycetota; class Actinomycetes; order Glycomycetales; family Glycomycetaceae; genus Stackebrandtia; species Stackebrandtia soli. The sequence goes on along the minus strand of NZ_CBCRZX010000016.1, from coordinate 62,946 downwards.
ATCCACCCTGGACATTTCGTGACTGTTGGTGATCATACCGCCGCCGCACTTCTTTTTTGGCGATTGCGCCGCAGGTAGTGACAGTGACCGACCAGTGTCCGAGATGGGCGTGGCGGACGGCCCCTCGCTTCCTAAACAAAGTCTTAAAGGAGTGATATTTGTCAATGTTTATTCGTTTAGGCATGGAAATAGGAGAGTGGATCCCCACTCTCCTGTGGTTTCGGAACCGTTACCGCGCGGCCTCGCCGGGGGCGGCCGGAAATGGTGACAGAACGCCGTTTAAGTACGTTCGCACTCGCGTCTGTGTCGTGTTCGCGCCACACGTGCGACATGTCGTCACATCGATGGACCGCCGCTCCAATGGATGATGCCCGACGTGGTCGAGCGCTGTCACCAACCGGTCGGACGGGTTCCGCGAGCCTCGGGGACAGTGCCCGATCGGTCCCGGACGTCGAATGGCCGGGCCCGTCGGCCCGGCCAAGAATGTCGAACGAGATACATGGGGAGACGTCGATCGTGGAACCTGGTCGGTGACGAACCGCCGAGTGGCCGGGCTGACGGGCCCGGCCAGAGGCACATCTCGGCGCTGCCGTGTTCCTGCTCTACGCCGGGTCCCCGGCGGCGGCTCGCGCTCGGGTTCCGAGCGATTCACGCCCGGTCCCGGCGACGTTGTCCTTTTACTTCACGCCTGGTTCCCGGCGATGCGGTGTTCCTGCTTCACGCCTGGTTCCCGGCGATGCGGTGTTCCTGCTTCACGCCTGGTTCCCGGCGATGCGGTGTTCCCGCTTCACCCCTGGTTCCCAGCGATGAAGTCCTCCACGGCCTGGTGGGCGTCGTGGTCGGAGTACTGCTCCGGCGGCGACTTCATGAAGTAGCTCGACGCGGAGAGGACCGGACCGGCGAGGCCCCGGTCGAGCGCGACCTTGGCGGCGCGCAGCGCGTCGATGATGACGCCCGCCGAGTTCGGCGAGTCCCACACCTCGAGCTTCAGCTCCGCGTTCAGCGGAGTGTCCCCGAACGAACGGCCTTCGAGCCGGATGTACGCCCACTTGCGGTCGGACAGCCACGGCACGTGGTCGGAGGGGCCGATGTGCACGTCGCTGCCGCGCATCTCGTGCGGGATCTGCGACGTCACCGACTGGGTCTTGGAGATCTTCTTCGACACCAGTCGCGAGCGCTCCAGCATGTTCATGAAGTCCATGTTTCCGCCGAAGTTCAGTTGGTAGGTCCGGAGCAGTTCCACACCCCGGTCCTCGAAGAGCTTCGCCAGGCCACGGTGGACGATCGTGGCTCCGACCTGGGACTTGATGTCGTCCCCGACGATCGGCAGCCCGGCGTCGGTGAACTTCTGCGCCCATTCCGGGTCCGACGCGATGAACACGGGCAAGGCGTTGACGAACGCGCAGCCGGCCTCGATGGCGGCCTGGGCGTAGAACTTCGCGGCCTGATCGGAACCGACCGGCAGGTAGCAGATCACCACGTCGGCCTGGGCCTCACGCAGCGTCTCGACGACATCGACCGGCTCGTCGTCGGCTTCCTCGATCATCTCGACGTAGTACTCGCCGAGCCCGTCGAGCGTCGGCCCGCGTGAGACCGACACCCCGGTCGGCGGGACTTCGCAGAACTGGATCGTGTTGTTCTCGCTGGCGATCAGCGCTTCGGACAGGTCGCGGCCGACTTTCTTGGCGTCGACGTCGAAGGCGGCGACGAACTCGATGTCCGAGACGTGATAGTCGCCGAACTGGACGTGCATCAGCCCAGGCACTCGGTCGGACGGGTCGGCGTCGCGGTAGTACTCGACGCCCTGAACGAGCGACGAAGCGCAGTTCCCGACACCGACGATGGCGACACGGATGGTACCCATCGCGCATGCCTCCTGTTTCTAGATGAATCTGATCATGGACGTGGTACTGGTGGATCGGCCGATGTCTGGTCGTCCCCGTTGTCGCCGGGCACTTCGACGCCGCCTCGACCGGGCAGTCGCACCGACGGTGGTCGGCCCGCCTGCTCCGAGGCGATCAGCTCGTTGAGCCAACGGACTTCGCGTTCGCACGCGTCGAGTCCGTGATGTTGCAGCTCGAGTGAGTAAGCGTCGAGTCGTGACGCGGCACGGTCGATCGTTTCGCGAAGCGTCTCGCGCCGCTCCTCGACCCGTCGGCGGCGGCCTTCGAGGACGCGCAGCCTGGTGGCCGGATCGCAGCGGGAGAAGAACGCGAACCGCACCCCGAATCCGGAGTCCTCGTAGCTCTCCGGCCCCGCCGACGACAGCAGCGACGTGAATCGCTCCTTGCCCTCGGTGGTCAGTCGGTACGAGATCCGGCCTCGTCGCCCGGTCAGCGGCGGCACATCGTCTATAGAGGATGGTTCGTCGGCGATGATCCAGCCGTCTTCCCGCATCCGACGCAGGGTCGGATACAGGGAGCCGTAGCTGAACGCCGCCCGGAACGCGCCCAATAGTGCGGTGAGCCGCTTCCGCAGTTGATAGCCGTGCATCGGGGACTCGTGCAAGAGACCGAGCACCGCCAGCTCCAGCATGATCCCTCCCGTCGTTTATTGCGTACCGATGTATCGAATCGATACATCGTCACGGTACCTCCTCACCCTACTCTAAGTCGCGGAGCGGCGTCGACGGTCGTATACGGCCGTTCCGGCACACCACCGAACGGCCCAAAACCCGCCTGATTTAGCGGACAAAACAGGACAACAGCGACGCACTGGAAACCGACGTGGGCGACTGGTGAGTACGCTGGCTTGCGTGCATTCGACATCGGCAGACGTGGATTACTCGCTTCAGCGGCGCTCGCTGCTGAGCGACGTCGCGTCGGGTCTCGTCGACACCCTCGATGTCTGCGACGCTTCGCCTTATCTCATAAGCGCGTCGCGATATCACGGCGAGGAGACCGAGCAGCGCTGCCCGATCTGTCGCAGGGAGAACCTGTGGCTTGTGCACTATATTTACGGCGACGAGCTGCGCTCCTCCGCGGGGCAGGCACGCAGTCGAGCCGAACTTGCGATGCTCGCTAAGCAGTATCGCGCCTTTGACGTATACGTCGTCGAGGTGTGCCGTGGTTGCGGTTGGAACCACCTGACCCACCGTTTCGGTATGGGACAGGACCACCCCAACACCCCAACAACCAGGACCGACGTCACGACGTCACGTCCACCACGGCAGGTCTCGACCCGGACGGACGGGTAACACAAGAGAAATGAGCGATTACGGATCCAGGGGCCAAGGTAACGGCCCCGATGACTACGGCTGGCCGGGTTCCCGGTCCGGCCGAGATGACCGCGGACATCCGGAATCCGACTATCGGCAAGGTCGGTCGCAGCATTCCGATCATGACGATTCCTATTCACGCTCCGATCGTGACGATTCCTACTCGCGCCACGACGATCCCTACACGAGCGGTCGAGGGACCACCTCGGTCCGGGGAAGCGCGTCGATGGGCTCAGCCTCCGTTCCGGGACGGTCTGACTACTCCGATTACGATGAACCGGTGACGTCGGGCCGCGCCCGAGTGCCGGGGTCCGATTCGACCGGCCCCGCGCGAGGCACCGCCCGCGTCGGCGCCAAACGGCGCGGCGGACGTGCTCTGAGCGACGAAGAGGCCGAGGCGCTTCGCAAGGCCAACAAGAAGAAGAAGCGCCGCCGTCGTCTCATCGCGCTGTCGTGCGTGCTCGCGGTCTTCCTCGGCGGCGTCACCGTCGTCGGGTCGATCTTCTTCGAGAGCGTCCCCGTTCCCGAGGACATCGACTTCGACCAGAACGCCACGATCCTGTACGCCGGTGGCGAGGAGATGGCCACCGTCGGGAGCATCAACCGCAAGGTCGCCTCCCCCGAGGAGATCCCCGACATCGTCGAGGAGGCACTGATCGCCGCCGAGGACCGGACCTTCCGGTCGCACCCCGGTGTCGACTTCTGGGGCGTCATGCGTGCCGTCTGGAACAACGTCACGGGCGGCGACACGCAGGGCGCGTCGACCTTGACGCAGCAGTACGTCGGCGCGATCGCCAACATCCGTGGTGACGACTCCTACCTCCGCAAGGCGCGCGAGGCCGTCATGGCGATGAAGATCGGCGACACGATGTCGAAGGACGAGATCCTCAACGCCTACCTGAACCTGATGCCGTTCGGGCGTCAGGCGTACGGAGTGGGTGCCGCCGCGGAGGCGTTCTTCGGCAAGGACATCACCGAGATCAGCGTCTCCGAGGCCGCGCTGCTGATCGCTCAGCTGAAGGGCACCGGCGGCCAGTACGACCCCGACGACCCGACCGGTCTCTACGGTGACGAGGCCCGCAAGAACGCCGAGGGTCGCTGGAACTACGTACTCGACTCCCTGGTCGAGGTCGGCAAGCTCGACAAGGCGGAACGCGACGAGATCACCAAGCTCCCGAAGACGGAGAAGCCGAACAACCTCGGCGGCAGTCTGGGAGCCGACAAGCCGACCGGTTTCATCTCGCACGACTACGCCCTGCAGGAGGCGTCCGAGATCCTCGACGTCCCGATCGACCAGATCGGTCTGCACGGCTACACGATCACCACGACGATCAACAAGGACCTCCAGGACGCGGCCAAGGCCGCGGCCGGTCGCGGCAAGAACAGCTACATGAAGACCCTGCCCGACAACCTCGCGGCGGGACTCGTGGCGGTCGATCCCGCGACGGGCGCGATCCTCGCCTACTACGGCGGTCCCGACGGCACTGGCATCGACAAGGCCGGGCACGAGAACATGCACCCGCCGGGATCCTCCTTCAAAGAGTTCACGATGATCGCGGCCCTGGAGGCCGGGATGTCGATCGAATCCCTGTGGGACGGCACGTCCCCCCGCAAGTTCGCCGAGCGTGGCGAGGCGGAGGACGTCGTCAACTCCGGCAACCAGAGCGTCAAGCAGATCTCGATGAAGGACGCGATCATCAAGTCGCTGAACACTCCGATCTACGCGATGACGAACAAGGTCGGCGCCGCGACGGTGGCGCAGGTCGCCGCGAAGATGGGCATCACGAAGATGGTGGTCCCCAACCCGGAGGACCGGGACGGCGATCGGATCATCGTCGACCTGACGACCGACGAGCGTCTCGACCCCTCCGACCCGCGTGCCCTCGTCGACAACGAGATCGGCTTCGGTCAGTACCCCGTGTCGGTGCACGACATGGCGGTCGCCAACGCGACCCTGGCGGCCCAGGGCGTCTACCACAAGCCGCACTTCGTCCAGGAGATCAAGGACGGGTCCGGCGAGGTCGTCTACGACGCCGCGACCGACCCGGACCTCGAGGGAGATGAGGTCGTCAACCAGGCCATCGCGGCCGACGCGACCTTCGTCTCCTCCTCGGTGTGGCCGAACGTCGAGGGCGACGGTGCCCTCAACAACGGCCAGCGGATCGCCGGCAAGACGGGAACCTGGGAGCGTCACTGCCCTGAGGACAGTCCGAACTGCGACCAGAACTCCGCGGTCTGGTACGCCGGTTTCACCCCGCAGATCTCGGCGGCGGTGTGGGTCGGCGACAAGGAGAGCGAGAACGGGGTTGTCCTCGACGAGTACGGCGCCAACGCCTATGGCTCCGGCCCCTCCGGCACCGTGTGGTCGAACTTCATGAACAAGGCCGTCGAGGTCTTGGAATCGCAGCCGCAGCCCTTCCCGGAACGGGGCAACCACGGCGACGCCGACGCCGGTGAACTCGGCAAGGGAAAGCCCCCGGAGGATGAGGATGACAAGGATGACGAGAAGTGTCGTCCCGGCGATCCTCGTCCGAAGTGCAACGAGGGCGGCGAGCAGTGCGTGCCGGGCACCCCGGGTTACCCGGACTGCAACGGCGACGGCGTGTGCGATCTCGACCCGGCGGATCCGGCCTGTCAGGTCCCACCGCCGGACGGCACGTGCGATCCGACCCTGCCCGGTGATCCGGACTGCACTCCCCCCGGTGGTGATGAGAACGGAACCGATGACGCACCACGGGATCGGCAGCAGCCGTTGTCCCGGTCGACAGATGTTCCAGGAGCTCATGACGAGCCGATGATCCGGGAGGACTACGCCCGGATCGAGTGAGTCGTATCGATTGACGACGGCCCCGCCTCCCGATATGGGGGAGGCGGGGCCGTCGTCATGAGCCGCCCGTTGCCGTGCCCGACGTCCGGATGACATCGTGCGACCCGACGTCCCACCGGACGCGGCGCGGCCGGAGAGGGCTCGACCCGATGGCGTTGTCGGGCCGCGCGCAAAAAAGTACACAATGCACAATTCTGTGCATTGTGTACTCATTGACCTAGGGGCCGACCCGTTCGGGGTCGGCCCAGGACGGGTTCTAGAACGCCGCTTCCGGCAAATCCATGATCGTCAGGTCGGCCGATTCGACGATCTTGCGGTCGGCGTACAGCCGGGGCAGGACCTCGCCGGCGAAGAACTTCGCCGCCGCGACCTTGCCGGTGTAGAAGTCGGCGTCCGCGCCGCTCGCGCCGTCGGCGAGCTTCGCGGCGGCGATCTCCGCCTGGCGGGCCAACAGCCAACCGATCACGACGTCGCCCATCGCGAGCAGCAGACGCCGCGAGTGCAGACCGACCTTGTACAGCTCGCGCGGCTGACCCTGCTGGGACGCGCCCATCGAGGTGCCGAGCGAACCGAGCATCGCCTGCGCGTTCTCCAGCGCCTCACCGAGCGCCTTCTTGACGCCCGTGAGCTCGTCGGCGCCGTCCTCGGAGAGGAACTGCCCGATCTCACCGGCGACGGTGCCGAGCGCGACGCCGCCGTCCCGGACGATCTTGCGGAAGATCAGGTCCAGGCTCTGGATCGCGGTCGTACCCTCGTACAGGGAGTCGATCTTGGCGTCGCGGACGTACTGCTCCAGCGGGTAGTCCTGGAGGAAGCCGGAGCCGCCGAAGACCTGCAGGGATTCCGAGCCGAGCAGTTCGAACGCCCGCTCGGAGCCGCAGCCCTTGACGATCGGCAGCAGCAGGTCGTTGACCCGGTCGGCGAGCTTCTCGGTGTCGGTATCGCCGGAGGCCGCCGCGATGCGGGCCTTGTCCTGCCAGGTCGCCGTGTACAGCACGAGCGCGCGGAGGCCCTCGGCGTACGACTTCTGGAGCATCAGCGAGCGGCGCACGTCGGGGTGGTGGGTGATGGTGACGCGCGGCGCGGTCTTGTCGGTCGCCTGAAGCAGGTCGGCCCCCTGAACGCGGGACTTCGCGTAGTCGAGCGCGTTGAGGTAACCGGTCGACAGGGTCGCGATGGCCTTCGTGCCGACCATCATCCGGGCGTATTCGATGATGAGGAACATCTGGCGGATGCCCTCGTGCTTCTCGCCCATCAGCCAGCCCTTGGCGGGCTCCTTCTCGCCGAAGGTCAACTCGCAGGTGGTGGAGACCTTCAGGCCCATCTTGTGTTCGACGCCGGTGGCGTAGACGCCGTTGCGGTCGCCGAGTTCGCCCGTCTCCGCGTCGAAGTGGTACTTCGGAACGATGAAGAGGCTGAGCCCCTTGGTGCCGGGGCCGCCCGCGCCTTCGACGCCGACGGGCCGCGCGAGCACGTAGTGAATGATGTTGTCGGTGAGGTCGTGCTCGCCGGAGGTGATGAACCGCTTGACGCCCTCGATGTGCCAGGAGCCGTCAGATTGCAGGTATGCCTTGGCTCGCCCGGCGCCGACGTCGGAGCCCGCGTCGGGCTCGGTCAGCACCATGGTGGCGCCCCACTGCTTCTCGACGAACAGTTCGGCCCACTTGCGTTGTTCCTCGGTGCCCTCCTTCTCGAGGGTTCCGGCGAAGCTCGGGCCGGCGGCGTACATCCACAGCGCCGGGTTCGAGCCGAGCACCAAGTCGGCGAGTGCCCACCACAGGGTGCGGGGGGCCGCCGTGCCGCCGAGGGCCGGCGACATGTCGAGGCGCCAGTATTCGGCGCTCATCATGGTCTGATAGGCCTTCTTGAACGCCTCGGGGATCTTGACCGTGTTCGTCGCGGGGTCGAACACCGGTGGGTTACGGTCGGCGTCGGCGAACGGTTCCGCCAGATCGTTTTCGGCGATCCGAGTGACCTCGCGCAGGATCTCCTTGGCGGTGTCTACGTCGATGTCTTCGTACAGACCCTGACCCATGATGGCGTCGGTGCCGAAGACTTCGTACAGGTTGAACTCAAGATCGCGAAGATTGCTCTTGTAATGGGTCATGCCCAGCCTCCTACTGCTCAGTAACTCAAGGGTATTACCCACCAGTAACCACGGCAAGTCGGGCGCCGGTATTGGCACAGCATGCCGTGTCGTGGACCACCCCGACCGAAAACCAATGAATAGAAATCCGTGACGATCTTGGGCGGCGATCGTTGTATTTGTTGACGTCGTAGGCGAGTACGAATGGCGCGATCGACGTCGAACCGGCACGACGGCCACCAAACGGGGGAGGGGCGCCGTCGTGAGAGGCCTCCTCGGTGGGGAGGGGGTCGGCATGGCGCACCACGTGTCGCCGAACCGTTGGGAGGACCGTGACACATGCTGGCGAGGATCTTGATGCCGTGGAAGCTGACGAGAAACGCCTATGTCGGTAGACACCGGGCCTCCGTACGGTGGAACGGGACGGAGAGCGGGTTCGTCTATGTTGATGAGATTCCCGACGCGGGCGAGCAAGTCGAGTCGCCCGCGTGACGGTCGCCCCGTCTATTGACGGCGCGACCGCGCAGGGGGTGGGGTTGATGAGGGGGAACCGGTGCGGCGTGCCGGTTCCCCCTCATCCATGTTCACGGGGTCATCTCGACGGGCACGTCGGCGGACCAGCTGGTCGCGGGTTGATCGGCGGGGCCGATGTACTCGACGAGCATCAGCGCGATGTCGTCTCCGAGGGGCCCGCCGACCCAGGACCGCAGGGCGCTCTCCAGCGACGCGAGGCCGTCGACGATCGAGCCGTGGCCGATGAGGCCCCACGCGCGTTCCGACAGGGGGAAGAACACCCCGTCGCGCCGCGCTTCGGCGAGGCCGTCGGTGTAGAGCAGGATCCGGTCGCCGGGTTCGAGCCGCAGCGTCAGCGGTTTGACCGTCGGCATGAAGCCGAGCGGTGGGGCCGCCGAGTCGGGCGACAGCAGCTCGAGGCTGCCCTGCCGGAGCAACAGCGGCGGCGGATGTCCACAGTTGAGTATGGTGAGGGTGCCCCCGCGNTCCTCGAGGAACGCGGCCGTCACGAAGTCCTCGTAGCCCGCGCTGCGCGCCACCGCGCGATCGAGATCGGACACGACGTTGGCGATCTCGGCGCGCTCGTGCGCGACGTGCCGGAACGAACCGAGGACGGTCGAGGCGAGACGCACCGCGGGCAGGCCCTTGCCCCGGACGTCGCCGATCACCAGACGTGTCCCGTATGGAGTATCGATGGCCTCGTACAGGTCGCCGCCGATGTCCGCCTGCTCGCTCGCCGACACGTACCGGCCCGCGAGTTTCAACTGGCCGACGATCGGTCCGATCGGGCGCAGCACGGCCTGCTGGGCGACCGACGCGAGCTGGGACAACTGGGTCAGGCGCCGATACTGCCGCTGCCGAAGGACGGAGACCCCGATGGCGGTCCCCAGGGCGAAGACCACCGCGAGCAGATCCGTCAGGTGCGACGTTGGAGTGTCCTGAATGGATGGGAACTCGGCGAAGGTGATCCCGATCGCCGCCACCAGACACGTCACGCCGACGGCGAGAACGGCCCGCCAGCCGGCGAAGGTGGACGCGATGAAGGGCGGGAACACCAACAGCACCACGACGTCCGGTCCCGGTCCCATCGCCGATTCGACGACGATCACGAGCGCCAAGAAGACGAGCGAGGCACCGATACTGGTGCGCGTGTCCGCGCGGACCCTGCGCGGGGCAGTCGTCGCCATCATCCGTCCCGTGTTCGTCAGTGGCCGCTGAAGTCTCCACACAGCATGCCTTGACGGCGACCACGAAGCACACCGTCCGGTGCCGCCGTTTCGGAGCTTTTTGTTTGACCGAACGGACAGGTGATCATGGAGCGACCCCGTGAGCACGCCCGCCGTGGTGATCACAGAGCACCACGTGATGGCCGTCTCCGTGCGTTCCGGTGGCATGCTGGCCTCATGCATGTGGAGTTCCGCCCCGAGCGTTTCGACGCGCCCCCGTCCGGACGCTCGACGCCGAGATCTACGCCGAATACGTCGCCCGCTACGGCGAAGGCGACGCGACGACGCTCGGCGTGGCGGATTTCCTGCCGCCCAACGGCGCCTTCTTCGTCGGCTACGCCGACGGTGAGCCGGTCGCGTGCGGCGGCTGGCGCACCCACGACGTCGACGCCGAGATGAAACGCGTCTACGTCGCCTCGTCAGTGCGGGGCCTGGGGCTCGCGAAGCGAATCGTCGGGTTGCTGGAGGAGGACGCCCGAGGCGCCGGGAAGCGACGAATGATCCTCGAATCGGGTACGGGCCAACCGGAGGCGTTGGCGTTGTACGCGGCCCTCGGGTACGGGGCCGTCACCCCGTTCGGGCACTACGCGGGGTACCCGAACGCGCGCCACCTCGGTAAGGACCTGCTGCCGGACCACGCCGGTGAACTAAGCTCGGCCGAGTGACTACGCCCACGCCGCCACCAGCGTCCCCCCGCCCGCCTGAGCGTCGCATCGCGATCGAGACGCCTCCCGACATGGAGACGGGCGTGTACGCCAACTTCGTGGCGATCTGGCACGACTCGGAGACCTTCACCCTCGACTTCGCGACGATCACCCGCCCCCCTAAACCGACCGAGGACCCGCACACCGGCGACACCTATCTGCACACCCCCGCGCGGGTCGTGTCACGGGTGAAGATCCCGCCATCGCAGGTCTTCGAGATCATGAAGGCCCTCGAACAGCAACTCTCCTCGTGGGAGAGGGAAACCGGCCGCCGCGACGGGCAGGCCTGACGATCGCGAAGCCCCGTTTCGATTCGGGCCTCGTCGAGGACGCGGGTCCCCCTGACGGCTGAGGCCGAACGTGCCACGGACCGAGGTCCGAGTCGCGTGCCTTCCGTGTCTCGAGCGTTCAGCGAGTCGGGGGCGCCCGGGAGGAACCCGTCGTCGCCGAAGCCCGAGCGTCGATCTGAGCGAGACCGGCCGACGAGGAGATGACGCGCGCCAGAGCCGCACTTCCTCAGCGTCAATACGACCGCCTCCTCCTCCGCGGCCACCAGACCGTGGCTTCGGACGACGGGACGGCGCGAGTCTGCCGGGCGAGACCGTCCAATCCGGTGAGTCCTCGCGATCGGCCGCGTGGTCGATCGCCGCATCCGACTGGCCGTCGGACCGGCGACACCATGTCGTGCAACTTCAACGATGATGAAGTCCACATTGTTGTGATCCGCGACTTCCGTGAAGCGACGTCGCGGGACGCCGGAAGGCGCGTCTGTTCCAAAGAGAGCTTCGGGGCAGCCGGTCTCGACGCTCGGAAACCTTGTCGCCCTTGGCGATCGTCACGACCGGTCGGCCGAAATCCCGGCCTTCGATCACGATCATCGCCGAAACACCGTACGGCGACAACAGAAAAGCCGGTTCCTCTTGGTGAGGATCCGGCTTTAGCTGGTAGAACGTTGCGGTCCCGACGGGATTTGAACCCGCGACCTCCGCCTTGACAGGGCGGCGAGCACTCCATACTGCTCCACGGGACCTGGTCCGGTTGAACCCGGTCGTGTAACGCGTGCCCCCAACGGGATTCGAACCCGTGCTACCGCCTTGAAAGGGCGGCGTCCTAGGCCACTAGACGATGGGGGCGCTTAGTCATCATGCCACACGACCTTTTCGGGTCGCGCGCCGGTTTTGACTTCGCCTGCCACCGTCTGCGCGCCGTCGGAGGCTTGGAAAGCATACGACACGCACGCGAAGCGCCGATTCACGGGGGTCGCACTTTCGTCGATGTCCGCCGTGAGCTGCGAATTCGCTTCACTTTGCGGCGGCGAGCGCGATGACGCCGAGGAGGACCACGGCCGCCCCGGTGATGCGTCGTCCCGCTTGGGGTTCCCGCAGCAGCAACCACGCGAGGATCCCGCCGATGACGATGCTCAACTCGCGGGCGGGTGCCACGAAGCTGATCGGCGCGTACCGGTAAGCGAAGAGCACCAGGATGTAGGCGGCCGGGGCGATCGTGGCGACGACGAGCACGGCGGTCCGGTGCCGGCGCCACACGCGGCGGATCTCGTCGCGCCGCCGGAGCGAGTGCGGCGAGAGCAGCATGGTGCGGGTCAGGTTGTTCCCCCAGTCGAGCAGGATCGGGGAGATCGCGAGCGCCCCGACCGACATCGCGTCCCACACCGTGTACGACGCGATGAGCGTGCCGGTGATGAGCCCGTACCCGACTCCGGCCGCCAGTTTGCCGGTGCCACCGGCCCTGCCGAGCCCGATGATGAGGATGCCCGCGATGACGGCGCCCGCCCCGATCAGCCCGATGACTCCGGGGCGCTCGCCGAGGACGACGACGGCGAACGCGACCGACAGGGCAGGTCCGGTGCCGCGCGCGAGCGGGTACACCACCGACATGTCGCCGTGCTGGTATCCGCGTTGAAGCGCGACGGAGTATCCGGAGTGGAGGATCCCCGTCACGAGCATCGCGCCGGGCAGTACCCAGCTCCACTGCGGCGGGTAGAGGAGGGACGCGCCGATCGCGACCGGTAGGTACAGCACCGTCGATACCGCGCTGTTCAGCCAGACGAAGACGGCACCGCCGTCGGCGGCGCGTTTGGCGTAGAGGTTCCACACCGCGTGGCACACGGCGGCTATAGCGACGAGGAGGATCGCGATGGGGTGCACGTCGGGCCACGGTAGTGGTCTGACGGGCCGGTGAACAGTGCGTGAACGGATGCCCGGGCCGTCGGTCTCGGGTGTCGCCGGTACCGTGGGCGGCGTCCTCAGTGTTGCGGAAGGCGGTACTTCGACAATGGATCGTTTCGTGGTGGTCGGTGCGGGGACGATGGGTGCCGGCATCGGCTACGTCGCTGCTCGCGCCGGATATGATGTGACCATAGTGGAGATCGATTCGGGTCGCGGCTCCGCCGCCCTCGAACGCGTCGGTTCCTGGGCCGACAGTGCCGTCGAACGCGGTCGGCTCGACGCGGAGACGGCCCTGGCAATCCGGGATCGCCTGTCGACGGTGACGGAACTCACCGCCGTCGACACCGGGGCGGACGTGATCGTCGAGGCCGTTCCCGAACGCCCCGAACTGAAGCACACCGTTCTCGCGGCCGCCGAGGAGCGGGAGCCGAAACTGTTGGCGTCCAACACGTCCAGTATCTCCATCGCGACCCTGGCGGAACCGCTGGCGCGTCCCGACCGGTTCCTGGGACTGCACTTCTTCAACCCCGTCTACGCCATGGCACTGCTCGAGGTCGTGACCGGCCCGCAGACCGCGCCCGAGGTCGTCGCCGACGCTCTCGCGCTCGCCCGGCGTCTCGACAAGGAACCGATCGTCGTCGCCGACGCCCCCGGCTTCGCGACCTCCCGCCTCGGCGTCACGCTCGGCCTGGAGGCGATTCGCATGCTGGAGTCCGGCGTCGCCTCCGCCGCTGACATCGATACCGCGATGGTGCTCGGCTATCGGCATCCGATCGGTCCGCTGGAACTGACCGACCTCGTCGGGCTGGACGTCCGCCTCGACATCGCGCGCACCTTGCAGTCCGCGTACGGCGACCGATTCGAACCACCATCCCTTTTGGTGCGTCTGGTCGAGGAAGGTCGACTCGGAAAGAAGACCGGCCACGGGATCTACCGCTGGGTCGACGGGAAGCGGGTCGCGGAATGAGCGCCCTGGAGATCACCGAGACCGGCGAGCACGTCGAGGTCCGCCTGAACCGGCCGGAGAAGCGCAACGCCATCGACCAGACGATGGTCGACGAACTGCACGCCGTGTGCGCCGACCTGGAGCGGCGGCCACGGCCGATGCTGTTGACCGGCGGCGACGACGGCGTGTTCGCGGCGGGCGCCGACATCGCCCAACTGCGCGACCGCACGAGCGCCGACGCGCTCCGCGCCATCAACGCGGGCATCTTCGACCGCATGCGTCGCCTGCCGCTGCCGACGGTCGCCGCGATCGACGGCCCGGCGCTCGGTGGGGGCGCGGAGCTGGCGTACGCGTGCGACATCCGGATCTGCACGACTCGCGCGTTCTTCGGGCAACCGGAGGCGCGGCTCGGCATCATCGCGGGGGCCGGCGCGACGTGGCGACTGCCTCGACTGGTGGGGGAGTCGCTCGCGAAGGAGCTGCTGTTCACCGGACGCCGGATGCTCGCCGAGGAGGCGTTGTCGGCCCGACTCGTGTCGTCCGTCGTCGAACCGGGGGAACTCCTGGACGCCGCCCGGGCGATGATCGCGCGGATCGCGAAGGCCTCGCCGATGGCGCTGCGACTGACGAAGCTCGCGGTCGACGCCCCGGAGGGGGCGCACCCACAGGTCGAGCTGGCCGCCCAGGCGTTCCTGTTCGACGACGACGAGAAGCATCGGCGCATGACGGAGTTCCTGACGAAGAAGTCGTGATCGGTGGACGTCGTCGCCTCGGCGCGGACGCCCTGGCCGTGCGGAGTACCCGTGTCGCGCGACCACCGACGGCGACGGCGACCACAGGTCACAATGGAATCCATTGTGGTTATTTCGATTGATCGTGCCTGCTAGTCGCCGCGCGAACGACCGAGCGGCCGGAATCCTTGTCGCCCAAGCGTCGTCGGTTCCGCCAGCGTTAGACCCGGTGTGAGTTTGTCAAGGCCCGAACCGGCACAGTCGCCCCCGCGAAAAGGTCATGGAACCGTGACATTGGCGTGTCCGGTTGGTATCGTATTGACGCCTAATGTCGTGGTATGTCTGTCCCCGCGTCACCGGCAGTGACACGTGGGGAATCCGCCTCGGATCCACGCGTGGTGCAATCGGTGTGCGCCGCGATCATCGGATCCCTGCTCAGCGTCGGTCAGATCCTCGGCGCCCACGCGTTGGGCGCGTGGGACGGTACCGACCGGACCCACACCGTCGTCGTCAGCGCCCCGATCATGATCTGGACGGTTGCGCTCTCCGTCATACTCGGCTCCGTCGTCCCCCGCGCCATCTATAGAGGGCCGTCTCGCCGCCTGACCCTGTCCGCGATGTCGGCGTTCGGGGCGTCGCTCGCCGCGCCGGTCGCGGCCGCCGTCGCCTCATGGGCGGGCATGTACGGCGGCGACCTCAGCCAGCTCGACGCGGTCCGGCTCGTCTTCCTCGGAGTCGCGCTCGGCTGCGTCGCCTCGGTGACGATTCCACGCGGTCGCACCTTCTATTGGGCCCTGATCGGCTGGTCGTGCGTCGCCTGGGCGCTCCTCGTCGCGGCTTCCACGACGCAACGCCGGGCGCAGCCCGTTCTCGGGGTGCTCGACCCCGGTCCTGACTGGCCGGACGGGAGTCGGCTCTTCCAGGCGCTGCTGGTGGCCGTGTTCTTCTCCGCCGTGATCGGCGCCTTCCTCGGCACCGCCTCCACGGTCTGTCAATGGGGCGTGCCACTCGGGTCGCGCTCCGAGCTGCTGCGATACGTCCCGACGCCGTGGCTCGCGGCGACGATCGGTCCGATCCTGGCGATGGCGTCCTATGTGCTCGCGGGTTTGGCGGGCCATCCCCCGGACGGCGCGGGCCTCGGCGCGACCGCGGTCGCCGTGGTCGGAACGGCCCTCACCGCCGTCGCGGGCAGCGCGATCGCCCGCGCGATGTTCACACCCCGGTGACCCGCCGCGGCCACGCTCGTCGGACAGGAGCGTGGTTTGGCGGCGCGGCTGAGGAAATGCCCGGAGACGACTGGCCGGCTTGCATTCGACGATTGCCTGGGGCACGGTTCTTCCCGTCTCGGATTTGGACCGGATTCATGCGCGCCTTCTGTTGGACGTCAGGGCTTCCCTGACATAGGCGGGCGCCCGAGACCTACGGCTTGGTGGGGCGGCGTACCGGGTGGCCTGAGATTTTCGGCTTGGTGGGGCGGTGTACGCGACCACGGCTTTCTGCAGGGACAGCGCGGAGACCCACCAAGCCGTGAATGAGGACCACGCTGAGCCCGCAGGGTGCAGGTCGGAGCCTTCCTGCGAGCCGGTGGCCCGGTTTCCGGGCTTGGCGGGGCTCGACCACGGCCACCCTGGAACGTCACCTGTCCGCACATCGCCCCGCCAAGCCGAAAGACCGCGGTCACTTGGCAAAGAACGGACACCTGGCGGGCCGAAAAGTATGGCGCCGTCTGGGACCAGTGCTTCCAGACACGCCTTCGGCTGAACGCCAGCGATTCCCGGTGAGAATCAACGCTTTCCATATCCGCAACCTGGCCATGGTCCATGAGCAGGATGGACTCGCAGTCGCCGATAGCCGCTCCTCGGCTCTTGAGCGAGAATGGCCGGACGGACGCTGCCGAAGGAGGTCGGCCGTGAAGGCGAGCCGCAAAGTCGCGACTCAGATCGCAGATCGGGTCATGGTTGTCGGCTGTTCCGGAGCTGGAAAATCCACATTGGCGGTCGAGTTGGGGAGGCGGTACGAGCTCCCGGTGGTGCATCTCGACGCGCACTACTGGCGGCCGGGTTGGGTGCGTCCGTCCGACGAGGAGTGGGCGGCGACCGTTGGCGAGCTCGTCGAGAATCCACGATGGATCCACGATGGGAACTACAACGCGACCCTGCCGGTTCGCCTGCCGAGAGCCGAACTGGTCGTGTTCGTGGACCTGGCGCGGTGGCGTTGTCTCTGGCGGATCACCCGGCGTCGCTTGGCGGGCGCGATGATCCACGACCTGCCGGGTTGTCGCGAGCGATTCGACCTCGACTTCTACCGGTACGTGTGGCGGTTCCCGCGACATAGCAGGAATCGGTTGCTAGACAACCTGAATCGTCATCTCCCGCCCGGCGTCCGACTCGTCCGGCTGCGTTCCCCCCGACAGGTGCGAGGCTTTCTTCGATCCCTGAGCGCGAACTGACACTCGACGGGGACGGGGAAACGAGTTCCGCGAACCGAGTCGGGGGAGGTGACCGCTCCCGTATCGGTCGCCTCCCCCGGCGTTCGTGGTCAGGTGGGTTCGCGCAGCCAGCGGCGGGTGTCGGGGTGACCGAGGCATCCGAGTGCCACGACGGCCAGCCCGAGGTAGGCGAGCCATGCCGTACTGAACGGGTCCATCAGCGCGATGTTGAGCACCGTCGCGATCTGACTGACGACCATGAGTCCGACGACGATCAAATGTCGTGTGTGGAGGGTTAGTGCGGTGATGAGCAACGCCGCCGCGATGACGCCTTGGATGATCACCGTCGTCATGGGGAGACCCTCGGCGAGTTCGGTGAAGCCCGGCACCCGCGACGCGCTCCGCAGTGCGTCCCGTAGTAGGGGCGCGAACGCGAGATCGAATGCGGCGTAGCCGATCTGGAGCCACAGCAGGACACGGAGGGTCGTGACGGACGTCGGTGCGGGTGGGGTGTCGGTCATGGGTCCGTCCTCGTCGTCGCGGGCCGTCAGCGGCTGCACCATTCGGCCGCGTCGCGGCTGGCGAGCGAGCCGAGCAGGATCGCGGCGACGATGATGCCGATGACCACGGCCCAGGCCCCCTGCGCTCCCGAGTTGAGCAGCAGTCCGGCGATGGCGAGACATTCGAGGACGATGGTGGTGATGCGTGCCCACTTGCGACCGTTGCCGATGTTGAGGACGAGGACGACGAGCAGGATCGCGTACAGCACGTAGACGACCAGCAGGATCCCGAGCGCGTCGCTGAGTCCGGCGTTGGCGGCTTGGTCCATCAGGGCGCCGAGGGAGCAGACCGCGATGGCCAGCAGGGCGACCTGAATCCACATGATCACCTGGACCAGGGTGATGACGCTGGGCTTTTCCATTTCGTACGGTTTTGACATGGTGTCGTTCTTCCCGTGGGGTTTCGGCGACCTCGTGTGGTCCGCCATTGACATCACGGTATGTCGACATGTCAATAGGTCTGGGCGATTTCAACTCCACTCGGAGGCGCCTTGATCACGAAGTGCGCGGGGTCCGGGCCCAGGTCCGACCGGCGGAGCCGACGAGCGCCGCGACGGTCAGTCCGCACACGACCGCGGTCGGAACCAGGTCGGGCACGGCCGGGCCGGGGATGAACACGGCGGCCACGACCAGCGCCACCTCCGTCGCGATGGCGATGATCCAGGCGGTCAAGCGGCCCGGTCGTGCCAATTCGACGGCGCAGTACGCCAGGACCGTGGTGATCGCGACGCACACCGCGATGATCGGGATCGTGATCGACGCGGGCGTTCGCGAGCCGATCGCGGCGAGTACACCGCTGAGAGTCACGAAGCCCGCGACGACGGCTTGTATCCACAGGAGAAGAATCGCGAGGAACACGGTCAACGGCCGACCGACCAACTACAGGACCTTTCCGGGGTTGAGGATGCCCAAGGGATCCAAGGCGTCCTTGATGGACCGTTGGACCGCCATCGCGATCGGTCCCGCCTCGTCGGCGAGCCAGTCTCGCTTCAGGAGGCCGACACCGTGTTCGCCCGTGCAGGTGCCGCCCATGTCCAGGGCCATCCGCATGATGTCGTCGAAGGCGGCGCGCCCGGCGGACACGCTGTCCGGGTCGGCGCTGTCGACGATGATGTTCGGGTGGAGGTTTCCGTCGCCCGCGTGCGCGATGACGCCGATCTTGACGCCGTGTCGACGCGCGGTGGCGGCGACTCCGTCGAGCGCCTCGGCGAGTCGGGAGCGAGGCACCGCCACGTCGTCGACGATGACCGTGCCGAGACGTTCGATCGCGGGGTAGGCCAGACGACGGGCCGCGAGCAGCGCGTCGGCCTCCGTCGCGTCGGTCGCTCGGTACACCTCGGTCGCGCCCGCTTCCTCGCACAGTGCGGCGATCTCGTCGAGGTCGGCCTCGACACCGGAATCACTGGCCGCCAACAATAGTGCGGCCGCGCTCGTGTCGAGTCCCATCGGTCGGTAGTCCTCAATGGCTCGCAAGTGGACGTCGTCGATCAGTTCGAGCAGGCTCGGCACCGATCCGGCGGCCGTGATGGCGGTGACGGCCGCTCCGGCGTCCGTGGTGGACGGGAAGACGGCCGCAAGCGTCAACGCCTGACGCGGGATCGGCTGCAGTTTCAGGACGATTCGGGTGATGACGCCGAGCGTGCCTTCGCTCCCGCAGAAGAGGCGGACGAGGTCGTAGCCGGCGACGCCCTTGGCGGTGCGTCGCCCACAGGTCATGACCTCCCCGGAGGCGAGTACGACCTCGAGCTCCAGGACGTACTCGGTGGTGACGCCGTACTTCACGCAGCACATGCCGCCGGCGTTGGTGGCGACGTTTCCGCCGATCGTCGACGATTCGAACGAACCGGGATCGGGGGCGTAACGCAGCCCGTGTTCGGCGGCGGCGCGTGAGACCGCGGCGTTGACGACGCCCGGTTGAACCACGGCGATCCGGTTGACCGGGTCGATCTCGATGATCTTGTTCATCGCCTGTGTGGACAGCAGGACGCAACCGTCGATCGCGTTCGCCGCGCCGGACAGACCGGTGCGGGCTCCCTGCGTGACGACGGGGGTGCCGGTCTCGGCGGCGACGCGGATGACCGCGGCCACCTGCTCGGTGTTCTCCGGCCGCACGAGGACGGCGGGCGTTCCCGCTTCGCACAGGCCGGCCTCGTCTCGGGCGTGCGTGGCGAGGATGTCCGGGTCGGTGAGGACGGCGTTGGGGGGCAGCGCGGCCCGGAGTCGTTCGAGCATGTGCCGAATACTGCCACGGAGACCCGATTCGCGAGGACCCCGGGAACGGCTTCGGGCGTTGTGTCGGGAGGAACTCGTCGGTTTCGAGGAGGTCATGGGTTACGGGATGCCCGGTTACCTGCGCGACGGGACGGCCGAGTTCGGGTTCGCCAGTCAGAAGCGGTACATCTCGATCTATGTCGTTCGCACGGACGTCTGCGCCGATTTCGCCGCCGAGCTCGCCGGGCACGACATGGGCAAGGGTTGTCTTCGGTTCCGCAATCCGTCGAAGATCGACTTCGATCTGGTCCGCAGACTGCTGCGAGCGACGGCCGCGACGACCGGGCCGGTCTGCTGAGTCTCGCGGTGCGCGGACGCGACCTGACGTTCACGGTTGGTGAGCGGTGGTTCTTTCCCGGTACGAGGGTCTTGGCAAAGCGGGCGAGCGACGTTACGGTGTGACGCAGCCCCCCGGCTCTCGTCGTGGTGCTTTCTACTCGGATCGTCCGGCACGTTCCTGCCGGTGGAAGGACACACAATGGCTACGGTCACCTACAAGGGTGCCTCGCGGATCTACCCCGGAACCGCCAAGCCCGCCGTCGACAAGCTCGACCTGGAAATCCAGGATGGTGAATTCCTCGTTCTCGTCGGCCCCTCGGGCTGCGGAAAGTCGACCAGCCTGCGCATGCTCGCCGGCCTCGAAGACGTCGACCAGGGTTCGATCTTCATCAACGACACCGACGTGTCGAACCTGCCCCCGAAGGCGCGCGACATCGCGATGGTCTTCCAGAACTACGCGCTGTACCCGCACATGACCGTCTTCGACAACATGGCGTTCGCGTTGAAGCTCCGCCGCACCCCCCGGGCCGAGATCCGTGAGCGGGTCCTCGAGGCGGCGAAGCTGCTCGACCTCGAGGAGTACCTCAGCCGCAAGCCGAAGGCGCTCTCCGGTGGTCAGCGTCAGCGGGTCGCGATGGGTCGCGCGATCGTGCGTCAGCCCCAGGTCTTCCTCATGGACGAGCCACTGTCCAACTTGGACGCCAAGCTCCGGGTGCAGACCCGTTCGCAGATCGCCTCTCTCCAGAAGCGCCTCGAAGTGACGACCGTGTACGTCACGCACGACCAGGTCGAGGCGCAGACGATGGGTCACCGCGTAGCCGTGCTGAAGGACGGCCTGTTGCAGCAGGTCGACACCCCGCGCAAGCTCTACGACGAGCCCGCGAACGTCTTCGTCGCCGGCTTCATCGGTTCCCCCGCGATGAACATCAAGACCGTCGAGCTCACCGAGGAGGGCGCGCAGTTCGGCGACGTCACGATCCCGCTGACGCGCGAGCGCCGCGAAGCCGCCGCCGAGGGCCGCGCCGACGGCGAGAAGGCGTCGATCACGCTGGGGATTCGTCCCGAGGACTGCACTCTCGGCACCGCCGACTCGGGCGGCATCGCCGTCGAGGTCGACCTTGTCGAGGAGCTCGGTTCGGACGCGTACGTCTACGGGCACGCGGTCTACAGCAAGGGCACCGAGCGGTTCGTCGTCCGGACCGACGGCCGGACCGTCCCGGGCCTCGGCGAGACCGTGCACGTCGTCCCCGAGCCGGGTCGTGAGCACGTGTTCCACGCCGACAGCGGACTGCGCATCGGCTAGAGGTCGCGCTCGGCGGTCGAGCTGACCACCCGAGTCCCAACGTTCACGGTGCCCCGTCCGGTTTCGGACGGGGCACCGTCGTGTCGTCAGCGTGCGCGTCGGACGTCGGCCAGGTCGCCGGGCGACCCGCCCGAGACGGACCCGCCGAGCGGGATCGAGCCGAGCAGGTCCGCCGTCATGCCCGGCGAACCCGCCTCCGCGATCTCCGCCTCGCCGCCGGCCTCGGTCGTCGTACCCGCTCCCGTCGCCGGCCCTCCCGCCGGTCGAGCGCCGATGACGGCCCCCGTCGTCGGTGACGCGACCACTGCCGCGGGCGCGGTCGCCAGCGCGGCCCCCAGCCCGACGGCGAGAATCCCAGCCCCGAGCGCGGCGCGCGTGATGTGCCGCATGTCAGTCCCCCAATCAATCGTGTGTCCCGGTTTCAACGACCCAGGGCGGGTTTTGGGAACCCTCTCCGTCCCGCCCGCGCCGAGCCGCGCCGTTACGACGGCGTTGGTGGACCTGGTGGACGTCGAGCGATACGCGTCCACCGGAGCCCAGCTTGCACGCCCGGTCGTTCCGTCGCCCCAGGTCGTCGTCCGTAGTCAAGCTATGGGGTAACGGGGCGCCCGGCTGGTGTTTCGCGATCGTCGGTTCACGCCCCGCCACCGGACCTTTTGTCGACAAGGGAGTGTCTATGATGATTAATACTCGCTAGTGACCTAAGTCACCGAAGCCTTGGGCTACCGTCCGTAGTGCCACTACGATCAGTTCGTGTCCCCGGTATCGCTGCGCCGCAATGTGTCTCGTGATCATGTCATCGTCTGTGGCGATGACGGCATGTCGTTTCGGCTCGTGGAAGAGCTGGTGCACCGCCACAACGAGGCCGTCACGGTCATCCTGCCGTCGAAGCGCCGCAACCACGGCCCGCAGATCTCGCGGGTGCCGACCGTGCGCGTCGTCGAGAACGAGCAACTCGACGCCGACGCGTTCACCGCCGCCCGCATCGGGCACGCGAAGGCGCTCGCGCTCATGGTGCAGGACGACGTCGGCAACATCCACGCGGCCATGAGAGCCCTGGAGATCACCGACATTCGCGTCGTCGTCCGCGTCTACAACACCGGCCTCGGCACCAAGATCGAAGGACTCCTCGGCGACTGCGTCCTCCTGTCCGACGCCTCGATGGCGACACCCTCCTTCGTGGCCGCCGCGTTGGGGCAGGTCGAGCCCCGCTACCTCTCGATCGGCGATCGGACGGTCTTCGTCACGACTCCGCAGGCCGCGCGTTCCAACGATCCGGTGTGGCCCATCTCGTCCGCGGAGAGCGAGATCCTGCTTCCCGGTGACGACGTGTCCGCCGACCTGGTCATCACCGCGACGGCGCGCCGTCCGCGTCGGCTCGGCGAACGATCCCGGCACCGGGTTCGACGGCTGTTCAGTCGGTTCTGGGACGAGATGCGCGAGATCCTCGACCGCAAACTCCGTTTCGTCACGCTGTTCCTGGTGCTCGTCATAGCGGCCGGGACCTTCCTGATCTGGGACTTCCACGACCAGTACGACCAGACGAAGTCGATCTCGTGGGCGACGGCCGTCTACATCACGCTGCTCGCGGCGGCCGGCGGCATCGACCCCGACCTGGCAGCACCCGCCGCCGAGAAGTTCGCGCACACGCTGGTGTCCTTCGCCGGGGTGCTGCTCGTCCCCGTCTTCACCGCATCCATAGTGGAGAACATGGTCGGTCGGAAGCTGGCGATGGAGGCCGGCCGCCTGCGCGGTCCGATCAGCGACCACGTCATCGTCGTCGGACTCGGCAATGTCGGCACGCAGATCGCGACCCAGCTCAACGCGCTCGGCGTGCCCGTCGTGGCCATCGAACGGGACGAGCGGTCGCGCGGTGTCGACGCCGCGAAGGGCCAGGGCATCCCGGTCGTCTACGGCGACGCGAGCCAGCTGGAGACGCTCGAGTCGGCACAGGCGCGGACGTGCCGCGCGTTGATCGCCGTCACGAGCAACGACATCGTCAATCTGGAGGCGGCCCTGCACGCGCGCGAGATGCGCGACGACTTGAAGACCGTGTTGCGGCTTTTCGAACCGGATCTCGCCGAGCGGGTGCAACGCAAGTTCGGACTGTCCTCGTTGAGCGTCGCCGGGGTCGCCGCGGCCGAGTTCGCCGCCGCGATGACGGATCAAACCGTCAAGGGCTCGATTCCGGTCGGCCGACACCTGCTGCTCGTCGGGGAGGTGACCATCGAAGCGGAATCCGATTTGGATGGTCACCCGGTGAGCGAGGTCGCCATGGACGGACACCTGCGGGTCATGGCCCTGTCAAAGGGGAACGGCCTGATGTGGGCTCCGCATCCGAACCTGGTGATGACCCCGGGCGACCGGTTGTTCGTGCTCGCCACCAGGCGCGGCCTATCGACTCTTGTCAATATAGCCAAGGTGTCGCAGGAGCCGGAACCGGCGCAGCGGCCCATTGTCCCGCCGCAGAATTTTCGTTTTTAGTCCGTCACAGGGCGTGGCTTATCGTCTGTTGGCTCGTTGATAAAACGGAAGGCGCGACCAACGCGCGTCCCCACCGGCATTCAGCGAGATTCGCAACGACAAGGAGGCCACATGAAGCGGACCGCCACCTTCGTGGCGCTGGGGCTGTTCGCCGCCTCGGTCCCGTTTCTCATCGGATACGGCGCCGACGCCGGCGCCGAGGACGTCAGTCCGAAGCCCGAGTCCGCGTCGACGGGGACGCTCGACATCGGCACCACCGAGCTCCTCGACCTCGACTTGACCAAGGTCGCGCAGCCCGAGCGGGTCCTGCACTACCCCGGCTCCGACTACGTCAAGGTCCACTTCGAGCGGTTGGTGCTGCTCCCCGGCGACTACGTCACGGTGGCCAACCCGGACGGCACCGAGAGCTACCGCTACGAGAGCAGCCTCGAATCGAACTGGGCGACCTCGATCACCGGTGACACGGCGGTCGTCACTCTGCACACGACAAAGGGGGTCGCGTCGACCGCTGTCGGCGCGGTCGGTGCGCAGATCGACAAGGTCGCCCGCAGCTTCACGCCCGAGGAGATGGCAGAGCGAGACGATCGGCGCCCCGAGAGCCTGTGCGGCGGAGACGACCAACTCGACGCGGAGTGCTACCGCGAAAGTGAACCCAAGATCTACGCCAACGCGGATCCGGTGGCCCGGCTCCTCATCAACGGCACCACCCTGTGCACGGCGTTCCGCGTCGGCGAGAACAACCGGATGCTGACGAACAACCACTGCTTCGACTCCACGACCACGGCTCGCAGCACCGAAGTCTGGTTCAACTACCGGTGTCCCACCTGCGGTGGCGCCGGCGTCGAACAGCCGGTCAAGGTCCGGGGCGACAAGGTCTTCGCCACCGACCGCACCTACGACTTCACGCTCTTCAGCGTCGACGACTTCAACGCCATCGAGAAGTTCGGTTCGCTCAAACTCGCGAACCGGCAGGCGAAGGCCGGCGAGAAGCTGTACATCCCGCAGAACCCAGGCGGCGCACCGACTCAGATCGCACTCAACTCCGATGTGGAGGGCGGTTCCTGTCGAGTCGACGACCCGACCTTCGACGGCTACGCGACGGACTCGGACGTCTCCTACCACTGCGACACCGAGTTCGGTTCCTCCGGATCACCGGTCCTGTCGCGGGAAACGCACGAGGTCATCGCGCTGCACCACTTCGGAGGGTGCCCGAACTCGGGCGTCCGCTCGGATCGCCTGATCTCGATGCTCAACGGACTACTCTAAGACGGCTCGGCGGCCGGGGCACAGGCCGCCATCCGTCACACGTGGGGCGCGGCATTTCCGGGGGGCTATATCGCGTCACCACGCAAGGGCGNCGCCTGCGATGCAGGCGGCGCCCTTGAACTCGTAGAGGTTCCGGTCAGCGTGGCTTCGACTGTGGAAGCCCCATGACCGGAACCTCTATCCGTACTACTTCTTCGCGGTCGCCTTCTTGGCGGCCGGCTTCCGCGTGGCCTTCTTGGCCGCGGGCTTCTTCGTCTCCGGGAGAAGCTCGGCCTCGACCGGGTCGGTCTGCGGCTCGTCGTGCTTGCCCGTGATCGTCGCGATGACCCTGATCGGGCTGCGCTCACCGGCGGCGACGCGCTCCCCGCGCTCCACCAGCTCGGCGTACGTGTCGGCGGCCTTCTCCCGCGCCTCCTTGGCCTTCTCGCTCAGCGAGGCGGCCGTGTCGGACGCGGTCTTCTTGACCGTCTCGCCGTCGAGATTGCGCAAGGTCTCGATGCGGTCCATGATGCCGTCGCGAACGGCCTCCACGTGTTCATCCATCTTGGACTTGTTGCGGAGTTCGTCGAGCTTGGCCGGGATCTTCTTCAGCTGCTCGACGACGGCGTCGCCCGCGCCGGCCGCCGCGTACAGAGGACCTGGAAGCTTCGGTGTGGTGGTCATGTCATCTCCTACTCGGTGCTGTCGGTGTTCGTCGGGCGCGCGACGTTGCGCTTGCGTGCCCTGGCCCGCCCCGCCCTCGACGCCGTCGGCGTCACGGGAGTGGTCGTCTCGGGGGCTTCCGGCGCCGGTGCGGCCGAATCGGCTTTCGTCGGTTCGGGCTCGGCGTCGTCGGAAGCCGGTGTGGTTTCGGGTGTGACGTGCAGTTCCGCCGCGATGTCGTCGGCGGCCTCCGCCACGTCCTGATCGGTGACCACGACGTCAGCGTCGGGGTCGTCATCGAGATCGGTTCCCTCGTTGCGAATGTTCTCGCGACGGAACGCCTCGTAGATCTCGGTCAGCGTCTGCTTCTGCCGGGTCGTCAGGCCCGTGTCGGCGGCGATCGCGGCGAGAGCGCCGGGCCCGTCCTTCTGGTTCAGCAGTCCGGCTCGCAGGTACATCAACGGCGTCGAGACCTTCAACGCGTTGGCGATCTGCTGAAGTACCTCGGCGCTGGGTTTGCGCAGCCCGCGCTCGATCTGGCTGAGGTATGGGTTGGAGACGCCCGCCTGGTCGGCGAGCTGCCGCAGCGACACCTTCGCGTTGCGCCGCATGTCGCGAATGAACGTTCCGATATCTCTTTCGGCCATGTTCTCGACCATAGGTCGATTCGCTAGCAATTGCAAGCAAAACGCTTGCAAAAGTTTGTCTCACTATCTCAGGTCGTGCGAGGCCGCCGCAGCCGATCTGCTGGGTAACGAGACGAACTGTCGTGTTGCGTTTCTCTCCGCGGGCACTGGTGAGGCGGGTGGGGAGGGCGAGGACGGGCGTCGGCGATCGGGCAAGATCGTCGCGTGGCGACTCTCGGAATGATCACGCTCGTTGTCGACGACTACGACACGGCGATCCAGCACTACGTCAACGACCTCGGCTTCACCCTCGTGGAGGACACGCCGCTCGGCGAGGGGAAGCGATGGGTCGTCGTCGAGCCCGGCCCCGGTGGGGCCCGGCTCCTCCTCGCTCCGGCGACGACGGCCGCGCAGCGCGCCGCGATCGGTTCTCCGGCGGGCGGACGCGTCGCGTTCTTCCTGTACACCGACGACTTCGACGCCGACTACGAGCGCTTCCGAGCGGGCGGCGTCACCTTCGAAGGTCCCGTTCGGGACGAGGTGTACGGCAAGGTCGTCGTCTTCGCCGACGCGTACGGCAATCGCTGGGACTTCATCCAGCGTCGGTAGGGGCGTGCCGTGGTGTCCAGGTCATGCTTCCTGGTCACCCTCGACGTGTGCGGCGTATCCGCGCTTCTCACTCGTGCGTCGATGCGTCCACCAGTAGACCGCCCCCGTCGCGGTGGCGATTCCGGTCAGGACGACCGCCGGAACGAAACCGACGTGGTGCGCGACGAGTTCGACGGCCAACCAGGTCTCGCCGTTCGGGTCCAGCAACAGGACGGCGACGAACAGGCCCGAGACCACGAAGGTGAATCCGTACAGCAACCACTGGACACCGCGCCGTGGCTCCAGCCTTCGATTGACTACGCGGGCCGCCGTGACGATCCGCCGAACGCGCATCACGCGAAGCGTCCCGACGACGAAGGCCAGCCTCAACAACTGCGCGGGTCCGAGCGTGAAGAGCACCGCCGGAACCGACAACAACGCGACCGCACACGTCCATTTATGACGCTTGAGCCAGCCGAGTCGGTCGGTCGACAGGACGAACAGAATCAGCCACTCGAACCACAGCACCCCGGCCGCGATCCAGTCCACCACGAAGCCGACGGTCGCCCACGTGCCGTTCCCCCACGCCGCCAGGAACACCGCGGGGACCGAGGCGATGGCGGCGACGGTCACCGGGGCGGCGAGGCGGGACTCGATGCGGACCACCAAGGGCGGACCGGGCACAGTAGGCATCGATAGTTGACGATACCGGACGTCGCGTCCGCCAACCCTCGACGATCCGCGCGGCCCGTCGCTGTGGTCCCCCGTTCTTGCTCGTGGCCGTCTTCTGCGGCTTGGTGGGTCTCCCTTCCTGTTTGGCGGTTCGTGTTGCGGCTCCGTACGCCGCCCCACCAAGCCGTAAGTCTCTGGCCACCCGGCTCCCACCGGGAATCTTTGGCAGTCAACAGAAGGGCACTCGTCGAGATTGAGGGGCCGACCCAGCTCAGCTGCCCAGTCGCCGGTCTGTTGCGGCGGACCGGCAGGCGGTCATTGTCGTCCTCGCCGGGTGGCCGCAGACTTTCGGCTTGGCGAGGCGATGTACGGGGGTGTGTCTTTCTGCGGTGACGGTGGTCGAGCCCCTCCAAGCCGGGGGACCGGGCCACCGCCCTACCGGAGGAAACCCGGTCGACTGCGCGAGTTTGTGGCCTGGACGTGGTCGCCTTCTGCGGCTTGGTGGGTCTCTCTTCCTGTTCGGTGGTTCGGGTCGCGGCCCCGTACGCCGCCCCACCAAGCCGAAAAGTCTCGGGCCACCCAGCAGAGACGGACAGGTCCGCTCGTACGCCCCGCCAAGCCGTAAGTCTCTGGCCACTCGGCATGACGCCCCACCAAGCCGTGGTGCCCAGGGGCACCGCTTGGGGAATCGGGTGATTCCGTCGGGCGGGCGATGGACGGACTCGTCAGCCGAGGCCGCGCGCGGCCAGTGCCGCCGCGACGTCCACTATGCCCGCCCCCGCGGCCGACTCGGGGTCGACGCAACCGGTCAGTCCTTCCTCGTTGATCGGACTCGCGGTGTCCCGCAGCAGTTCCCTGGTGGCGGCCGGATCGCCGAGCAGTTCCGGATCGGCCGACCACAGCAGCGCGACAACCCCCGCGACGTGCGGCGCCGCCATGGACGTGCCGGGCAAGCGTCCGTAACCGTCGCCGGGAAGCGCCGAAAGGATGCCCGCCCCGCCTGCCGTGTCCTGGCCCGGCGCCGCGATGTCGGGTTTCGAGACCTGGACCCCGTCGACGGTCGCCGGGCCACGACTCGAGAAGGACGTGACGCGGTCCGAGCCATCGACCGCGCCCACCGCGAAGGCGTCCGGGTAGCCGACCGGTTCGGTGTCCGCCGAACCGCAGGCCGGCCCGCTGTTTCCCGCGGCGACGACGAAGAACACTCCGGCCGCGTCGAACGCCGCGATCGCCTGCCCGAACACGTCACCCGCGCAACCCTCGATACCGGGGCAGCCCCACGAGTTCGACACGATGTGCGGCGCCCGAGTCGGATCCCCGTCGGAGAACGGGTCCTCTCCCGGCGCGTACGGGGCCAGCATGAACTGTAGACATTCCACATAGTCCGCCGGGTTGCCCGCGTTGCGGGGCAGGTTCGCGCAGCCCATCCACGTCGCGTCCGGCGCGACACCGATGCCGTCCGAGCCGACGGCGATGCCCGCCACGTGTGTTCCGTGGCCGTTCGGGTCGATGGGGCTCGTCGTTCCGTTGACCGGGTCCGCCCAGGAGTCGTCCCCGCCGCGATACGCCGAGGCGAGCGCCGGGTGTCGCGCGTCGACCCCGGAGTCCGGGATGCCGATAGTGATGCCGTCGCCGGTCACGCCCCGCTCCCAGGCCACGGGCGCGCCGATCTGGTCGATGTTCGGTTGCACGGTGGGCTGGTCCGTCATGGCGTGACCGGTGATCGGCGCCGGGGTCACCCGGGACGGCCGGTTTCGCGGGTTGACGAGGACGGTGCGGACGTCGTCGCGATCGGCGATCCAGTCCCGGGCCAGGATCGAGGCGTCCACGCGCAAGGCGTTGACGAGGTACATGGGCGTGTACGCGATGCCGCGCCGGTCGAGTTCCGCCCGGAGTGGTTCCTGGGTGCGTTCGGCGGTGGTCTTGAGTCGATCATGGACGATTGTCAGGCGTTCGGTCCGCGTGCCCTCCACGCCGGATAGATCCGCCTGCTCGTCGAGGACGACGAACAGCTCCTCGCCGTGGAAACCGGGCTGGCTGAAGGAGTACACGGCGCCGACGCCTGCCGCGACGACGATGGCGCAGCCCGCCGCGACGGCCGGAATCGCGGACCACCGGCGGCCCTGCCACGTCAAGGCGGCTCCCGCGAGCCAAGCGATCACAATGGACGCGCCGATCGCGAACGGTTGCCACGAGGTGTGCTCGGGCCCGAACACCAACGGCAGGAACTCGTCCGCGTCCGTGAACAGCAGCGGCCCGGCGACGGCGGGACCGACGACGGCCGCGACGATCCGCCCCGTGGCGTCAGTTCGGGTCACGAGCGCGGCGATCGCGTACCCGAGGGCGGGCAGGATCAACATCGGCAGCAGTGTCACACCCGTCGCCCCGACGGCGCCGGACAGCGGCACCAGACCGACGGCCACGGCCGTTCCGCCCCCGAGAACGCGCACGACCGTTGAGGACTCGGCGAATCGGGCCCAGAACCGGTCACCGAACACGACGCCCGCGCACCCGGCGAACGCCGCCGCCGTCACGAGCCCGATCGCGAGGTCCGCCGGATCACCCAGTGACGACAGGAACGGCCACGGGAGCAGGGCGAGACCGCCGACGCACAGCCCGAGCCCCACCGCGCCAGGGGAACGACGTTGTCCAGTCCACCTGGCTCTGCCGGTTCGGCGCCCCAGGAACCAGCCGACGATCGCGATGACGGCGAATCCAGCCGCCTGCAACAGGAGCGTCACCTGGTCCGTCGGCAACGGCGCGAGCCGGGATGCCGCGAACACCGCCATGATCGCTGCGGCCGTCACCCACGCCGTCCCGACGCCGCGCAGCGCGGGAGACAGTCGAGCGAACAGCAACGGCGCCGCCAACAACAGCGCGAGAACCGCGGCGATGGCGGTGAGCGTCCACGTGATCGGCCCCGTCCACGGCTGGTCGGCCACGAACGCGGCCTGTGCGATGACCCACTCCGCCGCGGCGCCGACGATCGCGAGCAACACGATCGCGAAGCCGACGACGATCGCGTAGGCGAGTGCCACCGCCTTCCAGGCGGACGAACTCGGCGCGGCCGTTGACTGCTGTTGAGCACCCTCATTCACGGGGCAAGTCTATGGCCCGGCCGGTCTCGCGCCCATCCGAGAAACACCCGGAGAAACCTTCGGGCCGCGACGATTCGCGGGTCCACCGGTGCGCGAAACCGCCTGACAGCAACACTTCCGGGTTCGATCGACGCGCGGGCACGGCTGTCCGGCTGGAGGTCGCGCAGTCCGTCAGGGCGCCGTATCGCCGCGGAGACCGCCCCTTCCGGTAACGCCCCAGTGATGCGCCGTCCCACCCAGCCGTGATCTTCCTCGGCTCGCGTCGAACTTCGAGGCGAACACCCACCTCAAAGCGGGTCCGAACTCGCCCTGGGTAGCCCGTTCGCGACCGTGCTCCTCCCGAGTGACATGGCGAACCTTCGCCAAGGGGACGGCAGCGGCTACGGTAAACGGTGTGCGAAGCAACCCGAGCGTTTCCCG
The DNA here is from genome assembly GCF_965137155.1 of Stackebrandtia soli. Lineage (NCBI taxonomy): Bacteria > Bacillati > Actinomycetota > Actinomycetes > Glycomycetales > Glycomycetaceae > Stackebrandtia > Stackebrandtia soli. The sequence continues at coordinate 31,873 of NZ_CBCRZX010000016.1, read as the reverse complement.
AAACACGGCCGGCGAGCTCTCCGCGCGGCGACGCGCGGACGACCTGGACCGCATGCGCGATGAGCATTTCGACGTGCTCGTCATCGGCGGCGGTGTCACCGGCACGGGGGCCGCGTTGGACGCGGCCAGCCGTGGGCTGAAGGTCGCCCTCGTCGAGGCGCGTGACTTCGCGGCCGGGACGTCGAGCCGTTCCAGCAAGCTCATCCACGGCGGTCTCCGGTACCTCGAGCAGTTCGAATTCGGGCTTGTTCACGAAGCGCTCACCGAACGCGATCTGCTGAGCCGTCGCCTCGCCCCGCATCTGGTGCGGCCGTTGCCCTTCCTGGCACCCCTGTACGGGCGGGTCTGGCAGCGCGCCTACTACGGCGCCGGTCTGGCGCTGTACGACACGCTCGCGGCCACCCTCGGAAAGGGTGGCGGACTGCCCCGCCACCGACATCTGTCCAAGAAGGCCACACGGCGGGTCTTCCCGGGTCTCGACGGCGACGGGCTCACCGGCGCGGTTCAGTACTACGACGCGCAGACCGACGACGCCCGTTTCGTCGTCACGCTCGCCCGCACCGCGGCGTCCTATGGGGTCGCCGTCGCGACATCGACGCGCGTCGTCGGCTTGAACCGGGACGCCCGCCAGGTGACGGGCGCGCGCGTGCGCGATCTCGAGAGTGGCGAGGAGTTCGACATCTCCGCCACGACCGTCATCGCCGCCACGGGTGTGTGGAGCAACGACCTGACGGAAATGCTCGGTTCCAAAGTGGGCCTTCGGGTGCGCGCGAGCAAGGGCGTGCATCTCGTCGTCCGGCGCAGCGCCATCTCGGGCGACAGCGCCGTCATTCTGCGCACCGCCTCCAGCGTTCTGTTCATCCTTCCGTGGGGCGGCCACTGGATCATCGGGACGACCGACACGGATTGGGCCCTCAACCGGGACCATCCGGCGGCGTCCGCGATCGACGTCGCGTACCTCCTCGAACTCGTCAACCGCTCCCTCGACAAACCACTGTCGATAGACGATGTGGAGGGTGTCTACGCCGGACTGCGACCGTTGCTGTCCGGCGAGGACGAGGACACGTCCGCCCTGTCCCGCGAGCACGCCGTCGTCGAGCCGATGTTGGGGCTGTTGATCGTGACCGGCGGCAAGTTCACGACCTATCGGATCATGGCGCGCNACGCCGTGAACCAGGCG
>NZ_CBCRZX010000016.1:0-30683 GCF_965137155.1 Stackebrandtia soli | reverse complement strand
GTCCTGGTTCGGCGGCGTCGAGAACCACTCGGGCTACTGGATCGAAGGNAACCAGGCGTCGCNNGCGACTCCACGGCGTCCAGAACTCCCGCACGGAGGACATTCCGCTGCTCGGAGCGGACGGGTACGACGCGGCCTGGCACACGCGCTCCGAGATCGCCGCCCGTTTCGGAGTGTCGACAGGCGTCGTCGAGCACCTGCTGGATCGCTACGGCTCCTTGACATTCGACGTCCTCACGCTGATCGCCGACGATCCGCGACTCGGCGAACCCGTCGTCGGCGCGCCCGAGTACCTCGCGGCTGAAGTCGTCTACGCGGTGCGCGCGGAAGGCGCCCTGCACGCGGACGACGTCCTGACCAGGCGTACCCGGATCTCCGTCGAGACGGCGCATCGCGGCGATCGGTCCGTCGAGCACGTCGTCGCGTTGATGGGCGAGGAACTCGGCTGGGACGAGGACACCCGGCATGGCGAGATCGAGCACTACCGTGCCAGGGTCGCGGCCGAACGCGACTCGCAACGTCAACCAGACGACGCGACCGCCGACGCCGCTCGTCTCGGCGCCCCGGACGTCCGAGGCGCTGCCCTCGCTGACGCCTGACCCACGTCGAGCCGCTGCGGCACAACGGTTTCCTAGGTCGTCGGCTGATTCGCGGAGCCGACTCGTGAAACGGGTCGGCCCACCGGAGCCTGTGCCCGGGCGAGCCGACGCCGTCCGTCACGCGGTGCGATGACCGATCGTGTCGCTCAGTCTTCGAGCCGGGCGGTCAGCACTTGTCGAGGAAGTTCTTGTACGCGGACGAGAAATGTCCTGAGTAGACATGAAGACGCCCTCCATAGAGGGCCTTGATTTCCGTTTGGAACCAGACGTTGCCCTTCGAATTGGTGTACTGGCACGCCAGCACATCCTTCTCGCCCTTCTTCCTCGTGTAGTGGACATCGCAACTGTCGTAGCCGCAGTACCTGAAGTACGCGGTCGAGCTCGTCACGGTCGCCGTGTACTGGGTGTACTGCGCGCTGACGTCGGCCTGGGCTGCGGTCGGCCCTCCGACGACCACGAACGCCGCCATGAACCCGGCGAGCAAGGCGCTGATGAGCATGCGTTTCTTCACGAACATTCCTTTCACGTGGATCGATGTTCGTGTCGGGGCTATGGACGGCCGCACCGAGTACGGCATGACTTTCCGCTCCCGGCCGTGCGTCTCCCGTGCCCCTCGAACGCGGCCGACAGGCGCGTACCCAGGCGCGAACGCGGCATCACCGGCGCCGCCTCGTCGGGGCCATGACCGTTTCGTCTAGAATCGCTTCGACTCCGGCCGCGGCCGACCGGAGTCACGACGGCCCTCTTAGCTCAGGGGATAGAGCAACGGTTTCCTAAACCGTGTGTCGCAGGTTCGAATCCTGCAGGGGGCACCAACCATCAAGGGGACGAAGCCCATTCGCCGTCGAATCGACTGGTGAACGGGCCTTTGTATGTGGCGGTGGACATCTGGTGCGGTGTACCGGTCGCCTTCGGACGAGCGTCCACCATCCTGGGACAATGGACGGACTCCCAACGAGCCGGAGGGAACGAGCGGCATGGACCCCGTTGTCGAGAGGATCGTGCACCACGAGTCTGACGAGCATGATGAGTTGCCGGAAAGGGTTGCCGCGCTCGTGGACGAGACGCAGTTGTGGGAGCTGATGAGCGCCTACAGCTGGGATGACGGCTTCGACGTCCCGCTGGCAGTCGTGCGGCATCCTCGCTGCGATCGCGCCCTCGCCCTGCGGTTGTACTGGGAGCTCGACGACGCCGCACAGATCCATCACTCGGACGAGGACCACGCGCTCTGCGAGAACTACACGGTCGAGGCCACCTACCAGCCTCGGCAGTTCGAAACCCTGGTCGCGTACTGCACCGCCCTGGTCGACGGCCTGCGCGCCGAGGCCTTCCCCATCGGACGAAACTCCTACGACACGGGCTTCTTCGGGCTGGACGATCCGGCTCTGACCGATCGCCAGCGGACCCTCAGAACCGCGAGAACCAAACGCGCCCAGGCCGAGTACGAGGACGGTTTCATCCGCCCCGTCACCGGGGCATCCTGACTTTCACAACGCGGATCGACTATCGGTTCCGGGCTCCGTCCGCAGCGGCCGCACTGACATGCGGTTTCACAGCACACGTTCGATCTGATCGAGGACGATGGAAAGCTGCCTGGTGGGCAGGAACGGTTCCTTCAGTCGGTGACGGCGGAAACCCCTTTTTCGGCTTGGTGGGGCGGTGTACGGGGCCGCAAAGGAAATACGGGCAGGAGGGGAGACCCACCAAGTCGGGGAACTCGACCACGCCGCAACCGAGGAGTCATTCGACCGCGCTGGGGTCGTCTCTTGCGGCTTGGTGGACTCCGTTACCGATGGCGCAGAGCGGTTCCGGCACGGACACCGCCCCACCAAGCCGTGAGTCCGTGGCCACCGACCATGACGTGAACCGTTTCCAAACGAGTGCTCGGCGTCGGACGGCAGGCCGCCGTACGCGGTCCGAGTGTGCTTCGTGAGATCCGGTTGCGCGGCGAGTTCGGCGACGCCATCCGCTCCCGAGGGTTCGAGGTTGCTCGGCAGCCGGATTGGAACCCGCGCGGCTACGGCGGCCTACGGCACCGGGTCGGAGGAGGCGCGGATGTCGCTCCTCCGGCATACATAAATTCTTTAGCGACCCCGGTAGATATTGGCTGCATCAGGTGCTATATTTTCTCTCACCAGAGATCGAGGAAGTCCATACGGGGCAGCAGAGACTAGTTGCCCCAGTGTGAATGGGCAGGTCAGGTGATTCGAGGCCGAGTAAGTGCACGGGCTTCGAGCGGTGACGCTGCCAGCGCGGCCCGACCGGTGGCCGTGGAAGTTGAGCAAGGCACGACCCGGTACAGCAAGTGTTCGATAAGTACCGGAGCAGTAGGTCGAATGCGGGACCCGGGTTCTGTGAGGGTTCCGGCCGAGACCAAGGCGGCCAGCAGGTAGGGCCGTGCAGTTTGAAGTAGTTCATGAGATTGAGAAAGGAGTTTCAACGCCACGCCAGATCGCCCGTGCTGGCTTGAGATCATCGCCGCACGGACACCGCGGTTCCACGGATGGGAAGGTGGTCTTCGGTCACGATTACGCGATCGCGCTCAATCACCGTTACGGGGTTGAGGCGCAAGATGATACCGGTTGAGATTCGCCGGTAGTGGTGTTGAGCAAACTCCGGGCCCCGGCGCGATTCGCGCNGGGGCCCCTTCGCCGACTTTGGAAGGTTCTATGGGTCAACCAGCAGACACACCGGCCCCGAAGGCCAGCACAGCTGACAAACTCGATGACGACAACTACCCCGCCTACAGCATGGGTCGGGCCGCCGAGCTCCTTGGCGTAACACAGGCGTTCCTGCGCACCCTGGACTCCGTAAAACTCATCGCACCGCAGCGTTCCGGCGGCGGACACCGCCGCTACTCCCGCTACCAACTGCGCTTGGCCGAACGCGTCCGCAAGCTCGTCGACCAAGGCACCCCGGTTGAGGCGGCTTGCCAGATCATCATCCTCGAAAACCAGCTCGCCGAAGCGCAGCGCATCAACGCTGAACACGAAGCCGGTACCCGCTGAAACTGGCGAACACGGCATGGACGACGCGAAAGGCGCCCGAGGAACCCCCGCCACCGCCACAATCCGCTCGTCCTGCCGTTCGGCATTTCACCCGTCTCGACCAGCTGGGCCGACCCGCGTTCGTCGCTGCTCGTCGGCGCGTCGCGGGATGCTGTCGCCGGTGAGGTGCTGACCGGTGACGTCGACGGGCACCTGATCGGAATATCAGGGCAGTTCGACGCGGCTTGGTGGGGCGGTGTGTCTTCAACTGAGAACCGCAACCTTTTCGGCTTGGTGGGGCGGCGTACGGGGCCGCAAGGGAGGTACGGGCAGGAGGGGAGACCCACCAAGCCGGGGAACTCGACCACGTCGTGTCTGAAGCTCTCTCGACCGCGCAGAGGTCGTCTCTTGCGGCTTGGTGGGGCTCCGTTGCCGATGGCGCAGAGCGGTTCCGGCACGTACACCGCCCCACCAAGCCGTGAGTCTGTCGCCACCCGCCTGGGCCTTCGGCGACTCGGCCGAACCGTGAGTCCGTGGTCATTCGACTCGGGGTCGGCAGCCGTATTTCGTACCACCGGCGGGAATCGCGGTGACCACGCACGTGAACCTCTGCGCACCAAGGGAAAGCGTCAGACGCGGGTCATTGTGGACGCGTACCCGCCGCCGCCCGGGTAGACCCATTCGCCGACCATCGTCCGGTCGCCGTCGCTGAAGTGCCCCTCGAAGTACGCCGGGCTGCCCTTGGCTCCCGCCCAAATCGTCAATTTGTCGTCGACGAGTTCGTAGACATAGTCGAGGGTGTTCCCGTCCGAGTCGTAGAAGCGGGAGACGACGTCCTCCCCGACAGGCTCACCGAACGGGTGCAGGTTGCCGATGACCTCCAGCCCCGATACGGGTTGGCCGAACTGTTCGAGCTCCACGTGCTGGAACAGGAAGAACCTGCCGGGCATCCACTCGTATCGGACGGTGCCTTCCGCGCCACCGGTGACGGCCCAGGTTCCGACGAGCCGGTCCAGCGCGGCGACGCCGGACGACGGTTCGGGTCGCGCGTCCTGGCCGTAGGCGTCGATGGCCTCGCCGGTCGGGGCGGTCGCGTCGATGTCATTCATGTCGATTCCTCTCTCGGTTGCCGCGACCCCGTCGGCCGCGACACCGATACGTCGCAACCGCCACGACGATCTCGACATCAACGCGAGAATCCCTTCGACGTTTTTCAGCGGCCACCACTTCGACGCCCAGATGCGACGGCACATCGGGCGACCGTGATCGTCGCCCATCGGCTCGACACGATCGCGCGTGCCGATCAGGTCGTGTTCGTGGAGGCGGGCCGGGTCGTCGAGCTTGGGACGCCGAAGGAACTGCTCTCCGCAGACGGCAGATTCGCCGCGTACTGGAGGCAACGCCACAGCGCCACCTCCTGGCACCTGGGTCGTGTTTGAGAAGCCCGTCCCGTAGTTCCGCTTGGTTGGGCAAAAGTGCCGCTTGGTTGGGCAAATTCTCGAATTAGGCGCGTTTTCGCAATTTGCCCAACCAAGCGAGATCTTTGCCCAACCAAGCGGAGATCGAGTTGGCGGTGGGAGTGCTGGAGTGGAGCGGGCGTTGTCCAGCTGAGCCGGGCGGGGATCAGGCGAGCCGAGCCGAGCTTCGAGCGGTCCAGCCGAGTTGGCGTTGATCAGCCGACGTCGTTGAGTCGAGTCGGGGTCTCGGTCAGAGTGCGGCGGCGCTGTCGTTGATCGTCAGCTGAGCTTCCGGGTTCTCGGCGATCGCTCGCTTGAGGATGGTCAGGGCGATCATGCCGTCCTCGTAGTGGCGGGCGGCCGTGCCGACCTGCCCGACGGTGCGGGCACCCGCCTTGATGTCGGTGCCGGGCGCGGGCGGGTGTTCCTCCGTACCGTCCAGATGGAGCATTGCGAAGGTCCGAGGTGGACGGCCGAGGTTGTGCACCCGCGCAACGGTTTCCTGGCCCCGGTAGCAGCCCTTGTCGAGGTGGACGGCGCGAGCCAGCAGCCAGGGGCTCTCCTGCGGGATCGTGCGGTGGTCGACGTCGACGCCCTGAGCGGGCACGAGCGCGGGGATGCGAAGCGTGTCGTACGCCCATGTTCCCGACAGCGGAAGGCCCCGCTTGTCGGCGAAGGAGGCGACGTCCGAGCGGGGCACGAGCAGATCGACACCGGGTTGGCCGAGCGTGTCGACGCGACGCGCGAAGCCTCCGTCGGGGAGCGTCTCGCCCGCGTACTGGACCGTCGGTCGCGGCGGGAGGGTTCCGGTGGCGAACTTCGCGGGGGGCACGGGCAGGATGTCGGGCTCGGCGAGCGTCGTGTCGCCGCTGACGTAGAGCATCGCCCAGTCGTCGGTGACGGTCGCGATGTCCACTTCCGTGAAGAACCGCATCTTGGTGAGGAAGTCGACGAGCGCCGCGCCGGCACCGGGTTCGGTGTCGAGCCAGGTCGTCGTCCCGTCGTCGAACACTCCGGCGATCGACTCGATGTGTCCGTTGGGGGACAACACGAGTAGCTGTGTTCCGGTGAGCGGGGCGAGCGCGGACAGGTGTTGCGAGGTCAGGCTGTGCAGCCAGGTGAGGCGGTCGGCGCCCGTCACGGTGACGATGTCGCGGTCGCTTCGGTCGACGAGCGCGCCGACGGTCAGGGCGCGTTGTTCGCGAAGTGGGTCGCCGTAGTGCCAGGCGACGGTCGAGTCCTCGCGTTCGCCGACCGCTCCCGGTCGTGTCAACAGGTCCGACACTTTCATTCGCCCTTCTCGTATCCGGCGCGGCGCCGAACACCGCCGCGTTGACGTCGATCCTCGATCCCCGTCGTCTGCTGTCAACACCGAACGCCGGTGAACGCTTCCACGGTCGGCGGTCGCCATCGCCACAACGGTGACACACGGCGTCGACGTGGTGGCGGTCGCCCGCGCGGGGCCGGTCGGCGGCGGTCTCGTGGACCGGGTTCGGCGGGGTGGGTGACCAAGTTCACGGACGGCGGGCGCGGTCGTCGGCCGTCGGGGTGATGTTCGCGGACCATTCGCGCGCAACGTATCCGCTTGTCCGCAGACGGTCGAATCATCGGGTTCGGTCCAATCACGAGCGCCGTAGGACCCTCTCGTCAGCCCCCAAAGGGCTAGCGTTGACAGCATGGCTGATGTGGTAGCTGTCCTTGGCCGGGGCGTGGTCCCGGCCGACGAGCCGTTGCTGTACGCGGACGACTTCGGCGTACTCCGAGGCGACGGAATATTCGAGACGATTCATGTTCGGGACGGCGTGCCGTTCCTTCTCTCCGAGCACGTGTCCCGTATGGCCCGGTCGGCCGATCGGATGCGGCTCGATCTGCCCGACGCCGCCGCGATGATCGGTCTCGCGGGCCAGGCGTGCGACGCGTACGGACCGCACGAGGGTGCGCTGCGCCTGGTCTGCACGCGGGGACGCGAAACGGGTGGGCCGCCGACGGTGTTCGCGACGCTGAAGCCCGTCGCGCCCGCGATTCTCGCCGCCCGCCGGGACGGCCTGCGGCTCGCTCCTCTGACGTTGGGATACGGCGTTCACACGCGTGCGGCGGCTCCGTGGCTGTTGGGCGGCGCAAAGTGCCTGTCGTACGCGATCGCGATGGCGGCCGTCCGGCACGCGGGTGAGCTCGGCTTCGACGACGTGCTGTGGACGTCCGAGGACGGGTTCGTCTTCGAGGGGCCGACGTCGTCGGTCGTGTGGGCGGAGGGTGAGGTCCTGTACACCGTTCCCGCCGAGACCGGTGTCCTTCCCGGCACGACGAACCGGTACCTGTTCGACCGCGCCGAGGAGGTGGGTTTCGTTACGGCGGAGAAGATTCCGACCGTCGCGCAACTCGCCGAATCGGACGGGGTGTGGCTTACGTCATCGGTGCGGGGCATTTCGCCCGTGTTGGCGATCGGTGAGAACGAACTGGCGATGCACCCGTTGACCAGGACACTTCAGCGTTTGCTCGGGTTCCCGACGCCCGACTGAGCCGGGTTCGGGGTGTTCGGGGGCACGGGATGAACTCCGGACTCCCAGGAACTTGACAGAAAACGCCAAGCGCAAGTTCAGGAGTCGGTGTCACATTAAAAGTCGTTCCGGTCACGCCGACAAGTCAACTGAATTGGACGGGCAACCAAAACAGTTGACGCGGAACGACTCTGGGGGCACCACCGCCGGAGCGGGCCAACGGGCACGGCCCGACCCGGCGACAATTAAATAAAGAGGAAGATTTCTCTTTTCCACGCCACGGCGCCCGGGCAAGCGCCGTGGCGTGGTTTTCATTTCAGGGGCATCACTCTGAGTCCCTTGATCGCGACACCCGGGTGTCGTCCCAGGTCGGGTGGGGCGAGTACCAAGGCGTCACCAGGCAAGACGACGCAGTAGTCCCCCGTGCGGTGCTTCACAACGCCCCCGACGGCGTTCCGTTGTCGCCCTGGCAGAGCGGCCGGGTGACGAGACGGCTCCCAAAGGCGGATTCCGTCGCTCAGTGCCCCGACCCATCACCACCGCGTCGAGACGCTGGTCACGTCACGCCGGTTCGCGCGCGCCCGGGGGCTTTTCCTCGACCCGTAGGATCTAGGGCGTGTGTGGGAATTCTCCTCCGTTGCGAACGGGGTTCAGGTGGACGCGGCGTGAGGCGGAGGTGCTCGCGCATCCCGGTGTCGTTCGTGGGAGCTCCGGCAACTTCGTGACGCGCCGTCCGGAGCTCGCGCGGTAGGAGAAGGAGTTCGCACACACCCTCACGGTCCGCCCATCCACGCGTACATCGGTTGGGCGCCAAGAAGAACCCCCCGCAGATCCGAGCATCCCCGCCCGCCTCGGCACCTCGGCCACAGAGCACGACCGGAGACCGACGGAACAACCCCAAGCGAGACATCACGGTGAACCACAGCGCGAAAGACCCCCACATGTCAGCCCCACCCGGCTACATCCTCGGTGTAGACCTCGGAACGTCCCATACCGTCGCCGTCATCCGCTGGCCTGACGGCCGGTCCCGGCCGCTCCTGGTCGACGGCGCTCCCGTCATGCCCTCGGCGGTGTTCGTCGACGAAGCGGGTCACACCCACGTCGGCCGCGACGCCCAACGGCTCGCACAGATCGACCCGAGCCGTTTCGAACCGAACCCGAAGCACCGCATCGGGGAGGGAAGCATCCTCCTCGGTGACCGCGACGTCCCCGCGGTCGCGCTGCTCGCCGCCGTCTTGCGAAACGTCGCCGCCAAAGCGGTCGAATCGGTCGGTCAGCTTCCTCCCGCGGTGCTGACGTACCCGGCGAAGTGGGGCGCGACCCGCCGCAACATTCTTCAGGACGCCGCGGCGCAGGCCGGTTTCCCGCCGGTCAAGATGGTTCCCGAGCCGGTCGCCGCCGCCCACTACTTCGCGGAGGTCATGCGCCAGCCGATCCCGGTCGGCGCGAGCGTCGCCGTCTTCGACTTCGGCGGTGGCACCCTGGACATCGCCGTCGTCCGGCACGAATCCGAGAACGAGTTCGTCGTCCTCGCCGACGGCGGCCTCGACGACCTCGGCGGCCTCGACGTCGACGAGGTCCTCCTCAACCACCTCGGCCAGACGATCGACGCGCACGCGCCGCAGATCTGGAAACAACTGACGAACCCGCAATCCCCGACGGAGCGCCGAAACCGGCGCCTGTTCTGGGACGACGTGCGCGGCGCGAAGGAGATGCTCTCCCGGACGACGGTGGCGCCGGTCCCCGTTCCGAGCGTGGACACGGCGCTGCACCTGACCCGGGACGAGTTGGAGCGCCTCGCGAGTCCTTTGCTGGAACGCGCGATCGAGGAGACCCGCCGCGTCATCGCCGCCTCCGGCCAGGAACCGGACGCCTTGGCGGGCCTGTTCCTCGTCGGCGGCGCGAGCCGGATGCCGCTCGTCGCCCGCCTTCTGCACACACGTCTCGGGATCGCGCCCACCGTTTTGGAGCAGCCGGAGTTGCCGGTCGCCGAGGGCAGCCTCGCGGCCGTCGGCGGTATGCGCTCGGACTCCACCGGGGAGCAGCCGTCCGCCGTGACGCCTCCGCCGGGCATCGCCCCGGTCGTGACCCCGCCGTCCGAGGCGGCGGCGCCCGTCACCGGGCCGCCGAGTCCCGTGTCGGGTCCGCCCGAATCGGCCTACCCGGTCTCGGGGGCCGCGACCCCGCAGTACTCCACGGGAACCGGCCAGGTGTCGAGCCCCCCGGATCCGGGCTATCCGGTATCGGGCGCTCCGACCCCGCAGTACCCGATCGGGTCCGGCCAGGTGTCGGGGCCGCCGTACCAGTCGTCGCCCCCGCAGGAGTTCGCGTCCGTCGCCTCCGTGTCAGGGCCTCCTCGGTCCCCGCACGCGACGGCCGACGGGACGGGCCGGTACGCATCCGTCTCTTCAGGACGGTCTGATTCGTTCGGTCGCGACGACTCCGATGAGGACGCCTCGTGGTACCGGAAGCGGTCGAACTGGATCGGCGCCGCCGTCATCCTCGTCGTTCTCGTGCTGGGGATCGGTTGGCTCGTCTACGATCCCTATCCGCAGCGCGACATGACGCCGCTGGCTCAGGTCGGTGAGGACGTCCCGTTCCCGGAGAACGCCTCGATCCTCGGACCCGGGACCATCGGTGATCGCGCGTTCTTCGCCGCCGACGACGGTACGAACCTCACCGTCACCGCCATCGACATGGCGACGGGCTCGGCGTTGTGGGAGACGGACCCGATGGAGCGGACCCGTGCCTCCTGGGACATCTTCCATTCCGCCTTCGAGATGGTCCTCATCGGAGAGTTGGGCACCGACGATATCGCTCTGACGATCCTCGACTGGGAGACCGGCGAACAGACCGGCGAACTCACCATCGGCGGGACGGACTCCGTCGACATCATCGGTGAGCTCCTTGTTGTGTCCTCCCCCGACGACGACAAGGTCACGGCCTACGACGCCACCGGTGAGCAACAGTGGACGCTGTCGATCGCCGACATGGAGTGGATCGGGGCGGCGGTGCCTTGGGACTACTTCGTCGCCGACCTCGGCGCGTTCGACGACGCCGACTCGATTTTCTTCTACGCGAAGGACAGCGAGGGGACCGTGTCCGTGATCGACCTCGACAGGGGCGAAGTGAGCGCGACGAAGAAGGTCCTCACCGAGACGAGCCAGATGACGGCGTTCGACGGGAAGCTGTACGTCACCGACGGGGCCGACGGGTACACCGTGACGGTGTACGACATGGCGAACGAACTCGCGGATCTCGGTACCGTTCGCGCCGCCTCGACCGGTGTCGTGCCACGCGAACTGGGAGTCTGCGGCGAGACGAGAGTCTGCGTCTTCGAGGACCGCACGGTCGACTCCGACACGATGACCGGATTCTCCGTGATCGACACGGGCGGGGAGAACCCCGAGGTCGCGTGGTCCTCGCCAGAAGACGAGTCTCTCGGCTGGGCGGAGCCCGTCGGCGACCGACTGGCCGTCAACTACGCCGACGACACGGACACGACCTTCACCCAGTTGTACGACGAGGACTTCGAGAAGATCGGATCCGCCGAGGAGGGCCGGTTCAATCGGATCGACAGCGGCAGCATGCTCCGTTTCCCGTGGAGCGGCGACACCGAGTTGTCGGCCGGACCGGTTGCTTTCGTCGGTCTCGGAGCCGACGACGGTTCCGTCTATCAGCTCGGTTCCCAAGAGGTCATTCCCCAATGCGCGGCGACCGCCACGTATCTGACCTGTCCGGTCGAGACGGGATACCGGACATGGAAGTTCCGCGAGTGAGGGGTTCCGGCATCATCCGCGACCTGCCCTCAAGTCGGAACCTGTTATACCCAACTGACGTGTGACCCGTCGTCTTGTTAACCTCAAGACGGCGGGAACACGCCCGCTGGAGTGGCGCAATTGGCAGCGCAGCTGTCTTGTAAACAGCAGGTTGTGGGTTCGAGTCCCATCTCCAGCTCCAACGAAGAACGATGGCCCCCACCGGGAATCGCACCGGCGGGGGCTTCTTCGTGTGCTCGGTCGCCGGTCCTAACGGCCGTGCCGGCGTCGGCTCACGGGGGTCGCCCCCGGAATCGTCGCCAGCACGTCGGGTCGCGTCTCGGTGCGCGGCAGCGGCGGAACGCGGTCGTTCGCCGCGCACTGGTATGGACTGGCGCGGTAATAGAATGTGATGGTTGTCGATGGATCGACCTTTACTCCGGGGTTCGGGTCCATGTCGTAGACGACGCAGTTTCGCTCTCCGGGCTGCGGGTCGGTTCCCACGCCTTCCGAGTTCGGGAAACCGTAACCTTGCAGCGTCCATCGCGCGCCATGCGAATCGGTACCGATCAGATTCGGCACCGGGGTTCCGCCTTCACCGGGATCGTCTTCACCGTCGTCTCCGCCGTCGCCTCCACCGGGATTCGGCTCCTCACCTTGACCTGGAGGCGGGTCGGACTTGTCATCCGTCGGCTCCTCGCCCGGCTTCTTCGTGGCATCGTCCGTCGAGGACCCGCCGGGATCCGAGGAGCCGTCGTCGCCCGGTTCGACCGTGTCATCGACGGTCACCCCGTTCCCCTCCGCGCTCGGGGGAGCGACGAAGTCGCTCGGCTTCCACATGAGGAACACGAGGGCGAGCGCCGTGATCGCGGCCATCGCGATAGTCGCTCGGGGTCGCCGATCGGGTGGGGTCGGCAGGGACTCGGCCTGCGTGATGGATTCGGTGTCGAGATTCGCGACCGCCTTGTCCCGCGCGTCCGTCCTCCGGCGGAAGTGGGGCGTATCGGCTGTCGGGTCGGGCGTGGGGCGCTGCTGGGTGCTGTCCCAGTCGTCACGCGCCAGCCGACATGCCCGCCCGAAGTCCTCCATGGTGGCCCACCGGTCGTCGGCGTTCTTTCGCAGCGCCTTGAGGACGACGTCCGCGATCGGCTCGGGAATGTCGTCCGGAAGCGGCGGGGGAGGTTTCGTCAGATGCCCGGACATGACCATCTGCGGATTCACGGACGCGAACGGCGTGCGCCCGGTGAGACACTCGTAGGCGACGACGCCGAGCGAGTAGACGTCCGTCGTGGGTCGCGGATCGTCCTCATCGGTCAGTTGCTCCGGTGAGGAGTACGCGAGGGTGCCCATGACCTTGCCGGTGTCCGTCAGCCCGGCTTCGCCTGCGGCGCGGGCGATCCCGAAGTCGATCAACTTGACGGCCCCGGACGAGGTGATGAGGATGTTGGCGGGCTTCACGTCGCGGTGCACGATCCCGGCGTCGTGCGCGGCGGCCAGACCGACGGTGACGCCGTCGATGACGCGCATCGTCTCGGACGGCGACAGTTTGCCCTGCTCGTCGAGGATCGTCGACAGTGACTTCCCCTTGACGAACTCCATGACCAGATAGGACCTTGCTCCGTGTCGCCCCTTCTCACGACCGAAGTCGAACAACGCCGTCACGTTCGGGGAACGGATGGACGCCACCAGTTCGGCCTCGGACGCGAACCGGGCCTGGAACTTCTCGTCGTTGGAAAGGTTGGGGTGCAGAAGCTTGACCGCGACGTCGCGCTTCAGTCGGAGGTCGCGGCCCTTCCACACGTCGCCCATTCCGCCCGCGGCGATCCTGCTCTTGAGCCGGTACCGGTCGGCAACGACATCCTTATCCATGGGAACGCCACTTTCTCGATGCACTTCGGATCGAACGCGACGACCCCGTGTCTACAATCGTCCGTCGACCTATGGACCCTTTGTATCCATTGAATCGTAGGCATCGGTATCGGTCAACTGCGAAGAGTGATCGATTGCGGCGGCGGAACCACCGTGGAGGCCGCTGCCCCACCGAGCCGACGCACGGGCACGAGACTCGAAAGTCACTGTGGCGCTGGCGAACCCGGCCGCGCTCGCCTTGGTACGGCGGCGGTCGTCGGTTGCGTACGCCGCCCCACCAAGCCGAGTTGCCGGGCCGGTTCAGCAGTGACGGGCGTGCGCGTGCCGGGACGCGCTCATGCGACTTCGGCCCGGTAACCGGCGGTGTCTATGGCGGCGATGACGGCGGTGGGGTCGATCGGCTCGCTGCTGCCGAGTCGCAGCACCTCCGTGTCGAGGTCGACGCTGACGTCTCGGAATCCCGGCAGGAGGCGCACCTCCTCCGTGATCGTGAGGACGCAGGTCTCGCAGGCCATCCCGCTGACGCGGTACTCGGCGACGTGGACGGTCATGTCGACTCCGGCAGCTGGGTCTGGTTGATGCGGGCGATGCGTCCGTCCTCGGCGATGCGCCCGAGCGACAGGACCGAGATGTTCACCTCGTGGCCGGCGCGGGTCGTCGCTCGAAGGTCGTGCACGGCGGCGAAGTCACGGCCGGTGACCAGCGTCCGGCGTACGACCACCTCGGCGGAGACCGTGTTCCGGCGGACGGGGTGGGCATGGGCGATCAGGCGCTCCCGACTCCACACCCGACCGTCGACCGTCATGTCGAAGCCGGGCGCGTGGTAGCGGTCGATGACGGTCGCGGGATCGTCCGTGCCGAACACGAGGTCGTTCGAGTAGTCGGTCAGATAGCCGTGTACGTCCACATGATTTCCGATCGCTAACTTTGACAGTGGTGTCAAAGTTATCTCGGATGGCTAATCTTGACAAGATGTCAAAGTTGCCTTCTTCGCCCCGGCGGCGAGGGGACGCCGTGCGCAGCGCCGCCGCGATCCTCGACGCGGCCGTCGACTTGCTCGCCGAGCGCCCCGACGTGAGCGTGGAGGAGATCGCGACCGCCTCGGGCGTGAGTCGGCAGACCGTGTACGCGCACTACCCGTCGCGTCGGGCGCTGCTGTTCGCCGCCGCCGAACGGATGACCACGGATGTAATGGCGGCCTTGGATTCCGCCGAACCGGAGGCGGGCCCGGCGGACGCGGCGCTGCTTCGCACGATCGACGCGCTGTGGGTCCGCGCGAACGTCTACGGCAAGGCGCTGCGGGAGGCGATCGCTCGGCTGCCCGTCGAGGACACCGCCGCCCTGCACGATCCGTTGGGCGCACGGTTGACCGCGCTCATCGAACGGGGCCAGGGGGACGGAACCTTCTCTCCCGACGTCGACGCGAACTGGCTGCTCGCCAGCACCGTCGCCCTCAGCCACCTCGCGGCACAGGAAGCCCTTCCGTCGACCGGTGACCGGGCGCCCGAACCCCTGAGAGACAGCCTGTTGCGTCTCTACGGCGCGCACCCTGGCCGACTTCGCTGAAACGCGGTGCGGACGTTCACGGGAACCGGGGGTGTCGGGTACTGGTTCGGCGGTGCCCCAACGGCTTCACCCGTGGGGGCCTCCAATCCTCCGCCCCATGCTCACGAGCGTAGCCGGGTGCCAGGCGTGGGCGTCAAGCTTGGTTTCGCGAGCCTGTGGACAACCGCCGGATTGTGGAAAATCCACAATGGATGGTAAGTCGTAGTCGGGGTCGGCCGGTCGCGGTGCTGATCGAGTCCTCCGCACGTACGGACGCGCCAACGGACGGCCGGAGCGCAGTGCCCACACGGTCGTCACCGACGGAAGGCGGCGGCTGTGCCGCGTTTCGCCGAGGCCGTGGGGCCGTGCGAGGTCACGGCGATCGGGGTGTCGAGCCGACCGGAGACCTCGGCGAGCCATGCGTCCGTTGAGGATGGTGCGTCGTGGAGCACCGGCGTGACCGCGCTCAGCGTTTCGGTGAGGCGAGCCTGGCGGTCCAGGTCGTGGGACTCCGGTGGAGTCGGCCTCCACGCGGCCCCGCTCGGGGTCCGGTACTCGTCACAGATTCCGAGGCGTGGGGCGTCGAGTGCCGCGTTCCGGGCCACGACGTCGAGGTGGGTCACCGCGAGGGCGTCGACGCCGCCGGTCGCGTCGAGCGCGTACCGGTGGGCGACCGCGTCGAAGTGCCCGACGCGGAAGGCGCCCTGCCAGAGCCCGGTTCCGTTGTGGGGTTCCGGAAGCGACGCGGCGAGCGTCGCGTCCTCGGTCGGGAGCGGCCCGGCGCCGTGCCGGGTCGTGTAGGTCCGCAGGACGCCGAGCCGGAGCGACCGGTGCCCGTGTTCGGCGAGTATG
Organism: Stackebrandtia soli; assembly: GCF_965137155.1. Taxonomy (NCBI): domain Bacteria; kingdom Bacillati; phylum Actinomycetota; class Actinomycetes; order Glycomycetales; family Glycomycetaceae; genus Stackebrandtia; species Stackebrandtia soli. The sequence goes on along the minus strand of NZ_CBCRZX010000016.1, from coordinate 15,118 downwards.
GACAGGGCGTTGGCGGTCGTGGTCGTCGACCACGTGGTGTACGGGTGGAAACCGGCCCACTCGTCCAGGAGCACACCTTGGGCGCCCTCGAAGACGACCGGGCCGCGGTCGAGCAGGCCGCCGATGTGTCCACCATCGACGATCCGGGTCGCGTCGGCGAACAACGCGAGCACCTCCATGACGTCGTCCACATTCGGCACGTCGACGGGAGTCGGCTTCGGGTCGGTCGGCTCGGCGGTCGGCCCGTCCCAGTCGGTCGTCCCGACACGAGCGGCGAGCGCGCGAAGCTTGCGGCGCAGCACTTGCGGGCGGCGGCAGTCGCCGACGGTCGGGGCGTCGTCCGGGTGCGCGAGCGCGTAGCGGGCGGTCTCTCCGATGCCCATGCCGCACGAGCCGTGGCGGGCCGTTCCGCGCGCCAGCTCCCGCGCCTGGTTCGCGGCGCGGTGCCACGGCGTGGTGAGCAGGGCCCGCTCGTCGACGGTGAGCCGGTCGAAGACGTCGCCGACACCGACGGACGCGAGATGCGCGGCCTCCCCGACGAGCGCGAACGGGTCGACCAGCACGGTGTGGGCGAGATGCGTTGGCACGCCGGGCACGAAGGAACCGGCGCCGAACTGCGCGAAGGTGTGGTGTCGGCCGTCATCGGTGACGACGTTGTGGGCGGCTTGGGCACCACCGTTGAACCGGATGACGGCGGAACGTTCGCCGTTCCGGCACAGCCAGTCCACGATGGTGCCCTTGCCGGCATCGCCGAAGCCGAGGTCGACGACGATGACGTGTTCGTCTCTCACAGTCGCCGAGCCCCACCGGGGACGCCGAGCGAGCCGTCGGTGTCGAGCCCTGCGGGGGCGACGGCGACGGTACGGCTCGAAGCCAACGGCGCCAGCGCTTTACCGACGACCTCTGTCGAGTCGAAGCCGACGTCGACGAGGTCGGCGAGCCCTTCGGCGAGGTCGATGGCGTCCTCGTTGAGGCCGATGGTCAGCGCGATCGTCTCGCAGACGGCCGCGAGGTCGTCGAGGACGATCACGTTCTGGCCGAACAGTGAACGCCAGAACTTCGTGATCTGTGGGTCGCGGGCGTGGTAGGCGTCGCCGGGGACGATGTAGTACACCTCGAACTTGGCGCGTAGTTCGGCGACGATCTCGGTGAGGGGGATGTCGTCGGTGATCTCGTCGCCGATGACGGCACGGACCTCGTCGGCTTTGACGTGGCCGTAGGCCATCTCGTCGCCGAGGAGGAACAGGTAGCCGCGTCGTCCGCGTTTCTCCAGGCAGTCCATGGCGGTGTGCCGAGCCAGGAAGTACATGGCGAGTTCGTAGGATTCGGTTCGCTGGCCTCCGCCGCCGCCTTCGAGGAAGATGTTCCCGAGGTCGTCGTCCATCCGATTGTCCGATTCGAACTGTCCGACTTGGAGCGGGACGCGGTCGCATGTGGCGTCGCCGACGCCGCCGAACATGATCTGCGGATGGGCGAGGTATCCCTTGCGCAGCAGCAGACCGAACAGTCCGGGCAGTTTCGTCTGGAGGGTGCGGGGGATCGAACCCATAGATCCGGTGACGTCGAAGATGACGCTGATGGCCTGCGACGTGGGGTGTTCGTCGCTGTCGCGGCTTTCACGGATGTTCGCGCGCGCCGGGTCGAGGCTGTCGTGGACGTGCCACTTGTCTCGGCTCGTGCCCGACAGCGAGTCGCTGTAGGCGAAGGCGCTCGTTCCGGTGCGCGCACGGTACGCCTTGGCGGCACCGTACACATTGGTCGACCAGGCTCCACTTCCCATGGTGGGTCTCCTTCTCTTGAGATTTTTCGTTAGTTGACGGTCATCTTGAATGGACGGAACTTTCGCGGCCCCCACAGCCGATCTAGGATCTCGTCCAGTTCGGACAGGAGCTCCCAGGCGTCGGGGGGTCGGCGGTTCGGGGCGGTGTGGGCGCATCCGCGTGCGAAGTCCCGCAGTCGATCGGGGATTCGCGCGCCGATGAGATCCGTCATGCAGGTGGTGGCCATGGCGATGTCGAGCGACGGCTGGGCCGGGGCGCGGTCGAACACCTCCCGTGGATAGGCGGCGGTCGCGCGTTCGACGACCGCGGAGAGGGGCTTGCCGATGGCGACCGCGTAGTACCAGTTGGACAGGATGAGGCCGTGCTCCTCGGGGTGGATGAGGACGTGCTCGGGCAGGATCGCGCCGTGCACGATTCCCGCGCGGTGCGTGTGCCCGAGCGCGACGAGCAGGCGTCGCCACATCCATGCCACGTCCCGTGGATCGAGGCCGTCGGGGCGGCTCGAGGCGACGGCGCGCAGCGACACGAAACCGTGCAGGCGCGGCAGGACGTTTCCGCACCGCTCCGTGCCGGTGTCCTTGTCGCGCAGGCGAATCGTCGCGGCGGGCCGGGGAACGTACGCCTTGAAGCGGGGGTCTCCCTGTTTGGCGATCCGGTCGAGGGCTTCGGCCTCGGCTCTGATCAGGTCGTTGTCGGCCGGGTCGCGCGCGAGTCGCAGCTCGACGCGGGAACGCCCGGCATCGTCGTGGAGCGGATAGCAGGCGGCGATGTCGTCGTGCCGGGGTACGCGTCCCAGCCGGTAGGTCGACCCGCCGACGCTGACGGTGCCGTGTGTGTCGTCGCGGAAGTCCTGCCACAGCCGATTGAGTTTGGCGAACACCTCGTGGGCTGCCGCGGAGCTCGCGGCGTCGACCGTGTCGGGGTGCAGGAGTTTGACGAGCGCCAGGTAACGGTGCCGCCCGTTGGAACCATCGGATGTGCGGTGCCCGAACAGATCGGTGGGGTCGCTCGCGGCCGTCACGGACGCGACGGCTTCGGTGAAGGTCTTCGACGGCATCGGCTGTCTCCTGTCTGGTTCGGTGGGCGGGTCAGGCCTCGGTGGACGACGGGTCTTCGGGTGTCGTGCGCAGCAGCGCCGGATGCAGGAGGTTCGCGTCGCCGGCGCGGTACAGGCGGGCCCGGCGGCCGCCCTTCCCCCCGCCGGCCGCCGTCACCCGTCCACAGTCGATGACGAAGCCGGGTACGGACTGCACCTTCCGCTGGAAGTTCGCCGCGTGCAGGGGCTCATTCCACAATGCCTCATAGATCTCCCGCAGCTGGGTGATCGTGAACTCGCCGGGCAGGAAGGACGTCGCGATCGGGGTGTACTCGAGCTTCGCCCGCGCGCGCTCCACGGCGTCGGCGAGGATGACGGCGTGGTCGAACGCGAGCGGCAGCGGCTCCGCAGCGCCGCCGAAACCCATGTCCGCCAGCCGAATCCATTCGGCTCCCGCCGCGTCGGAGCCGGACTTCGGTTCCGGCAGGCCCGCCGCGAGCGCGAGGTACGCGACCGAGATGACGCGCATGCGCGGGTCTCGGTCGGGGGTGCCGTAGGTGCCGAGTTGTTCGAGGTGCGGGCCGTCGGTCAGGTGCGTCTCTTCGGCCAGTTCGCGCAGGGCCGCGTCGGCGAGGTCCTCGTCGGGTTGCACGAAGCCGCCGGGCAGTGCCCAGGCGCCCTTGTACGGCGCCTCCCCACGACGGATCAGCAGCACGTGGGGCTGTTGGTCGCGAATGGTCAACGCCACGATGTCGACGGTGACCGCCATCGGCGGGTAGTCGTGTGGGTTGTAGTCGGGCTTTTCCTCGGCGGTCACCGGCACTCCTGTTTAACTCAGATTGAGTAAATCTCATAATGAGTAAAACACATGACCTGGGCAGAGCGCAACCCCGGTCCCCGATCGATTTCGCGAAGTCGGGAAACCGTTGCGGGGCCGGGGTTGTCGTGTCCGTCAGTGCCGGGCGGGCTCGTCGGGGNGGCGCGCCCCNACGATGACGACCGCCGTCGCGGCGGCGACGAGGCCGACATGTGCCAGGGGCATCGGCGGCTGGGATGTCGTGAGAACGTTTAGAGCCCCGGCGAGTCCGGTATGGAGCGCCGCGCCCGCGACCACCATGGCGAGGGCGACGGCGCGATCGAGGCGTCGCACGAACAGTGCGATGAGCAGGACGCCGCCGAGCAGCGCGTTGTCCACGCCCAATTGTCCGGGATGGACGTTCGCCATCGGACGGAACAGGACGATTGACTGAGTGACGGCCAGCGCGATGAGCGCGGTGACGAGCGCGCCGCTCGTCCTCCGTCGAAGGCCGAAGCGTTCGCGAGTCGTGCGTCCGCCGAGGACGATGACGGCGACGGTTCCGATGATCGCGCACGCCGCGAGATGGCCCATCGGGTACTGCGCACCCGGTGCCGCTTCACCCCGGACCCAAGTGGACCACAGTGGCACGAGTGCGGTGACGAGCGCCCAGGTGAGGGAGCCGATCGTCACCAGCGTGAGGACATGGCCGATGCGGACTCCCGCCCACATGAGACATACGCTGGCGACGACCGCGATCACGTGTGGCAGCGGCGCCAGCGTGACGTCGGGATACGGGGTCGCGACGAGGAGGAGGCTGGCGCTGAACAGGGATGCCAGCAGCGATTTGGTGATGATGGGTGCGAGCGCGAGCGGTTCGGCCGGAGGTTTCGATGGCGTCGCCGCCCCCGGTGAGATCGGGCCGGCGCCGGATGATTCATCCTGTATCGACGGTTCCCGTGCCGTTGGATCGTGATGGTGAGTCAAGGTACCTCCCGTGATACCGGGGCGCCGCTCGATCGAGGGCACCCGGCCTCACGGTATGCGGCCCCCGCAACGCGATCCGCCGACTTTCCGGACGCGATCCCCCTCCCCATGGGCATGGGCTGGCGGGACCCCGCGACGATCACCGCATCGATCGCCGTTGGCGCGCAACGGCGAGATCGATCCACTAGACGCTTTGGATGGTCGTGGCAACGTGACCGCGAGGCTTCGAGTCTATTGTGGAGCATTGAGGAAAGAGGGCGTGCCGAGGTCGATGCCAGGGCTCGCATCCGGTCGCGACAGTCGTCCTTTATGGACTCGGCTGGCGATCGCCGTGCGCGGAGTCGAATGGCGCCTTTCGAGGACGGCTCGCCGTGGGAGATCGTCCGTCTTAGGTTGCGCGACGACAAGGTCCGAGCCCTCGGAATCGTCAGCGTGGGCGGGAGTGGAACCAGGCCGCCGCCGTCTTGTTCCACAGTAGGACTATCCCGGTGACCGGCATCGCTGTGACGACCGCGCAGATCGTGACCATCGCGGGCCGCGAGAGCACCCGGAAGTGATCGTCCGTCGTCGCGGTCGCGTACATGACGAGCGCCCACACCGTGGCGGCCGCGATGAGGGCCATCGCCGCGATCGCGCCGAGACGCCCGACTTCGCGACGCAGGATGGTCAAGAGCGCCACGGCGGCCAGGACGATGGCGCTCACGACGAGGACGCCCACGGTCGCGGGGTTCATCATCATGGAACCGGTCAGCGTCAACAGGATCGGCAGGACCGCGTACACCATGGCGATGCCCGCCATGCCGCACAACAGGATGGTCGCCGCGATGACGCGCTTCGGTCGCCGCGTGACGACGGCCGCGTCGACGGCTCGGCGCGTTTCGGTGTCCGCCGGTCGGGTCCGGTCCTCGGTCATGACTTTCTCCTCCCGTTGCGTGCACTGTGGATTATCACGTGCTCCGGGCACCACGATACGAAACGCGTGCAAAGAGATCCGGTCGCGCGGCTATCGGGTCGAGATGGTCAGGACCGGCTTGCTGGTGGACGCGAAGAAGTCGTTGCCCTTGTCGTCGACGACGATGAACGCGGGGAAGTCGACGACGTCGATCTTCCAGATCGCCTCCATCCCCAGTTCGGGGTATTCGAGTACCTCGACGGATTTGATGCAGTCTTGGGCGAGGCGGGCGGCGGGGCCGCCGATCGAACCGAGGTAGAAACCGCCGTGAGTGTCACAGGCGTCGGTCACCTGCTTGGAGCGGTTTCCCTTGGCGAGCATCACCATCGAGCCGCCCGCGGCCTGGAATTTTTCCACATAGGAGTCCATGCGGCCGGCGGTGGTAGGTCCGAAGGAACCCGACGCGTACCCTTCCGGCGTCTTCGCGGGGCCCGCGTAGTAGACCGCGTGGTCACGCAGGTACGACGGCATCGGCTCCCCCGCGTCGAGACGCTCGGCGATCTTCGCGTGCGCGATGTCGCGGGCGACGACGAGCGGCCCGGACAGGGACAGTCGCGTCTTGACCGGGTACCGCGACAGCTCGGCGCGGATCTCGTCCATCGGCCGGTTGAGGTCGATCTGCACGACGTCGGAGCCGACATCGGCGTCCGTCGTCTCCGGCAGGTACTTCGCCGGGTCGGTCTCCAACTGCTCCAGAAACAGCCCGTCGGCCGTGATCTTGCCGAGCATCTGGCGGTCGGCGGAGCACGACACGGCGATCGCGACGGGGCAGGAGGCGCCGTGCCGAGGCAGGCGGACGACGCGGACGTCGTGGCAGAAGTACTTCCCACCGAACTGGGCGCCGATACCGAACTTGCGGGTCAGCTCCAGGACCTGCTTCTCCAACTCCAGATCACGGAAACCGTGCCCGGACTCGGAACCCTCCGTCGGCAGGGTGTCGAGGTAGTGCGCGGAGGCGTACTTCGCCGTCTTCAACGCGAACTCGGCGCTCGTGCCGCCGACCACGATCGCGAGGTGGTAGGGCGGGCAGGCGGCCGTCCCCAGCGCGCGGAGTTTCTCCTCCAGGAACCGCATCATCGCCGTGGGGTTGAGCACGGCCTTCGTCTCCTGGTAAAGGAACGACTTGTTGGCGCTGCCGCCGCCCTTCGCCATGAACAGGAACTTGTACGCGTCATCGCCCTCGGCGTACAGCTCGATCTGCGCGGGCAGGTTCGTCCCCGTGTTCTTCTCGTCCCACATGGACAGTGGGGCGAGCTGGGAGTACCGCAGGTTCAGATCCCGGTACGCCTGCCAGACGCCGCGCGCGAGGTGCGCCGAGTCGTTCCCGTCGGTGAGGACGTGCCGTCCCCGCTTGCCCATGACGATCGCGGTGCCGGTGTCCTGGCACATCGGGAGGACGCCCCCGGCCGCGATGTTCGCGTTCTTCAACAGGTCCAGGGCCACGAACTTGTCGTTGTTCGACGCCTCCGGGTCATCCATGATGGACGCCAACTGGCGCAGGTGATCCGGTCGCAGCAGGTGCGAGATGTCCCGCATGGCCTCGGCGGTGAGACGGGTCAGGGCCTCTGGCGCGACCGTCAGGAGTCGCCGGCCACCCGCCTCGATCACCTCGACGCCCTCGTCACCGATCTTGCGGTACGGGGTGTCGTCGGCACCGAGCGGGAGCAGGTCGGTGTAGGCGAAGTCAGCTGTCACAACCACCACGATAACCGTCGGCCGAGACCCACTCGCCCCGCCTCACACGCCGTGACCGCGCCGACCCCGTCGTCCGACGGACCGCGTCGAGTCACGGCGGTGTTCGAGTGCCTTCGTCGACACGAAGATCACGCCAAGCGAGGCGCCCCAAGGCTTCCCGCGCCCGTCACGTCTGCGGGGCGAGGGGGCCGTCTCCCTGCCGGGTGGGCACCCGCCTCGACGTCGGCGCGTCCCTGCCACCTTTGACGGCGTCGAACCGGAAGACACCGACCGTCTCGCGAACGCGCCCACTCGCCGAGGACCCACGCCCAGCGGTCCCAGCGCTCCGACCTTGATGAGACGGACATCCGAGCGCCTCGGCGCGGCCGGACCTCCCGCCTGGAGCCCTCACGGGGCCGACCCGCCCCGACGTTCGCCACCACCGTGGCGGCCCGCCCCGACGACGAGCCGGGGCCGGTCACGATGAATCTCCCCACGTGAGAGGGTGCGGCGCCGAGTGGCAAGATCGGCGACTATGAGTGCATCAACGTTGATCACCGTCGCCCCGACCGGTGCCGAATCCAGCAAGCAGGACGTGCCCGCCCTGCCCGTCACCCTCGACGAACTCGTGGCCGAGGCGGTTGCGTGCGAGGCGGCCGGGGCGTCCGTCATCCACGTGCACATCCGCGACGACGAGGCGAAGCCGACCCTCGACCTGGGCCGACTCACCGCCACCGTCGAAGCGTTGCGCTCCAACACGAACCTGATCGTCCAACTGTCGAGCGGCGGCGCCGTCACCGACCCCGAGGAGCACCGCCTCCGCGTGCTCGAAGCCGCTCCCGACATGGCGTCCTGCACGATGGGCACCGTCAACTTCGGCGACGACGTCTTCATGAACCGGTCGGCGTTCATCGTCGAACTGCACCAGCGCATGCGCGACCGCCGGATCGTGCCCGAGTACGAGATCTTCGACCTCGGCCACCTCGTGTCACTCGCCCGCCTCCTCGACAAGCACGGCCTCCCGTTCGGCGGGCACGTCCACGTCGACTTCGTGCTCGGAGTTCCCGGCGGGGCGGCCGCCGACGCCGAGACCGTCACCGCGTTCGCCGACGCCGCCCGCCGGTACCTCCCCGCCGACGCGACGTTCTCCGCCACCGGAATCGGGCGCGGCACCCTGCCCGTCATGTTCACCGCGCTCGCCGCCGGGGGCCACCTGCGGGTCGGCATGGAGGACACGACCTCGTACGCCCGCCGTCAACCCGTCGAGAGCAACGCGCAGCTCGTGCGCCGAGCGTCCGAGGCCGCGGCGCTCGCCCAGCGCCCCGCGATGACCATTGCGGACGCTCGCGATCTCCTAGGTATCCGCTCCTGACGGGCCGCGTCAGGACATCGTGGACCGTTGTCGGGGGCGTCCGTCGCCGGGACTTGGTGACAGGCGTCCCATCGGATGTCCCGACTCCCCGCCATCATCCGCACAAAAAGTCGCCGTCACGTTGCGCACAATCGCTCGCTTTCATGGTCGCCGGGACGATACTTTCTCAACGTGAACGAGAGTTATCGTGGCGGCGAACCGGTCGCGGACGTGGTGCGATCCGGCTTTACCGAAGGCATCCACCGCGGCAGCGTCGTGGTCCTCGACGCCTCCGGGAGTATCCGCAATCAATTGGGCGACATCGAATCCCCGATCTTCCCGCGCTCGGCGAACAAGCCGATGCAATCGGTCGGCGCGTTGCGGTCGGGATTGACGTTCACCGACGACGCCGACCTGGCGATCGCGACCGCGAGCCACCGTGGCGAGCCCTTCCACATTGAACGGGTCCGCCGCATCCTGCGCGACGCGCGACTGTCCGAATCAGACCTCCAGTGCCCGGCGGACCTGCCCTCGGACGCCGACGCGCGCGACGCCGTGCTCGCGGCCGGAGGCGGCCCGAGCCCGATCATGATGAACTGCTCCGGTAAACACGCCGCGATGCTCCTCACCTGCCTCAACGCCGGCTGGTCCACCGACGACTACCTCGACCCCGAGCATCCGCTGCAGGTCGCCAACCGCGAGGCCGTCATCGACCTGGCAGGCACCCAGATCGGGGCCACGGGAATCGACGGCTGCGGCGCTCCGCTCTTCGCGGTTCCCCTGTTGAATCTCGCCCTGGCGTTCCAGCGTTTCGTCGACGCCGAACCCGGCAGTCACGAACGCGCCATCGCCGACGCGATGCGGGCCCACCCGGAACTCGTCTCGGGCACCCACGGCAGTGACACCCAGCTGATGCGCGCCGTCCCGGGCCTGTTGTCGAAGGGCGGGGCCGAGGGCATCGCCGCGATCGCGGTACCCGGCGTCGGCGCCGTCGCGGTGAAGATCGACGACGGCCAGCACCGCGCGGCGGTCCCGGTCGCAGTCGCCGCGCTGCGCACGCTCGATCTGTCCGGGTTGGACGTCGACGAGGAGAGCCTCGACGAACTCGCGGAGACTCCGCTGCTCGGCGGCGGCGAGCCCGTCGGCGCGGTCGTCCCGCTGTGGCCCGAGGATTAACGCCCCTCGCGCGCTGCCGGATCGGCACCGCGCCAACGGCCCTCGTCCGGTCCACCACCAGCGGAGTCGAGGCAGACCACTAGCGAAGTCAAGTCAGACCTCCAGCGGGTCAAGCCACACCCCCGGCGGAGTTGAGGCACACCACCGGATTCGACATGGCTCCGAACTTCCGACCACCCGGCCCGTCCGTCCATTCCGCTTGGTTGGTCAAACGTCCGGCTTGGTTGGTCAAATGTCGGAATCAGGCGCGTTTTCGCAATTTGCCCAACCAAGCGGAACTTTTAGCCAACCAAGCGGGGAGTGGGACCGGAAGGCCCGAGGAACGCGTTGAGGGCGTCGAGGAACCGGTCGGGCGCCACCTCGTGAACCCGGTGGCCGACCGCGATGGTCCTCACCCGGACGTGGGGGATCAGCGCCGCCGCCTCGTGCATGCGTTCCTGCTTCGGGTTCAGGTTCTCGTCCGCGCCCACGAAGACGAGCGTCGGCACGTCGATGTCCGCCAGACGATCCCAGTAGGCGGGGTCCGGGTCGTTGAAGTCGGCGTACAGGCCGTGGACGACGGCGTCCCAGTCGACGCCGGTCGTGCCGTCGGGGCACTTCGGTGGGTAGATGGTCGGGAGCCCCGGCCGAATGACGGTGGGCTCCTCCAACACGAGCGCCGCCAACCAATCCGGGCGCTGCTGCGCGGCCAACAGAACGGTGGCACCGCCGATGGAGTGCCCGACCAGCACCACCGACGACAGACCGAGCGCGCGCACGAACGCGTCCACGTCGGCGGCGAGCAGCCCGAAGGAGTACTCGGCCGGCCAACTACTCTGCCCGTGGCCGCGCGGGTCGGGGGGGCATAGACCCGGTAGTCGTCGGCCAGCACGTCCATGACCGGAGCCCAGTTCTGGGCATTGAGACTGCCTCCGTGGACGAGGACCATCGGTGGGGCGTCGACGGGGCCGTCCATCAGGCAGGAGATGGTGATGCCGTTGCCGTCGAGCTGTCGCCGTTCACGCATGCGCGTCAGCGTAGGGACGGCCTCCGAAACCGCATGTGTTCCTGTGTGGACCGTCAGTCGCGCGTCGGTTGGCCCAGGTTTCGGACGCGGTCGGTGTGACGTTGTTGCAGGTCTCGATTTCGGGTGAGAAAGTCGATGATGAGGCGCAACTCGTCGGCGGAGTAGTCGTCGATCATGGCGTTCGCGTCGGTGAGCAGGGGTTCCCAGATCCGCCGGGTGAGACGGCGGACCGTGTCGGTGGCGCGGATGACGAGTTTGCGTCGGTCGTTCGGGTCGGGCGCCCGGGTCAGGTAGTCCTGTTTCGACAATCGGTCCAGCATCGCGGTGACGCTGCCGCTGGTGAGTCCGAGCTCGTCGGCGAGCTCGCGGGGTGTCGCGCCGTCCCGGCCGAGCAGGATCTCGAGGCACCGCAGGTCGGTTCGGTTGACGCGCAGCTGGACGGCGACGGTGGCGTCGAAGTCGTCGACGGCCGACTGCTGCGCCTGGATCGCCGCGCCGAGATCATGGCGCAGCTCACTGATTTTTTTGCTTGACATTCAAGTATCTTTGCTCTCAAGATTAATATGACTTGATAATCAAGATACCTGATCTTCGAGCGAATCGCGACGCGGTTCGCTCCGGAAAACCGGGAGCTCACATGTCCACCACACCTTTTCGCGTCCTCGTCGTCGGCGGCGGCACGGGCGGGCTGTGCCTCGCTCACGGCCTCGTCCGCGCCGGGATCGAGGTCGCCGTATTCGAGCGCGACCACCACCGCGCCGACGGACTGCACGGCTACCGCGTCGGCATCAACGCCGACGGGAGCCGTGCGCTGGCCGAGTGCCTGTCCGCAGAGCTGTACGACACCTTCGTCGCGACCTGTGCCCGCGCGCCCCGATACCTGAACGTCTACACCGAGCGCTTGACGACCACCGCGTCGTTCCCGTTGCCGGTGCCGGACGACCCGATCGACAGCGAGAAGTCGGTGTCGCGCATGACTTTGCGCCAGGTGCTCCTCACCGACCTCGACGACGTCATCCACTATGGTAAGAAGTTCGTCGGCTATGACCGTCTCGAGGGCGAGCGCGTCACTGCGAGGTTCGCCGACGGCACCAGCGAGACCGGCGACCTGCTCGTCGGCGCGGACGGAACGAACTCCGCCGTGCGTCGTCAGCTGCTGCCGCACGCGACGGTGCGGGACTCCGGTGTCGTCGCGATCGCCGCGAAGGTTCCCGTCACGCCGGAGACCAGGGCGCTGATCCCGGACGAGGCGTATCAGGGCATATCGATGGTCTTCGCCCCCAAGGGCCGGTTCTGCATCCTCCACTCGATGGAGTTCAAATGGGACGGAGCCGGGGCGGTGAAGGTCGGTGTCGGCGCCTCGGACACGGCGCTCATCGAACGTTGGCCCGGTCTCCTCTTCGACAACACGCGGGACTACCTGAACTGGGGTCTGTCGGCCGCCGCGACCGCGTTCCCTCCGGACGTCATGCGTATGCGCGGGCGGGAACTCATCGACGTGGCTCTGGCGATGACACCCGGTTGGCACCCGAAGCTGCGGCGGCTGTTCGAGCTCGCCGATCCCGGCAGCGTCTTCCCCGTGGCGATCCGCACCTCCGAACCGGTCGACTCGCTGCCGCCCGGGCCCGTGACGCTGCTCGGGGACGCCATTCACACGATGACGCCGGGGCAGGGCGTCGGCGCGAACACCGCGTTGATGGACGCCGCCGACCTGTGCCGCCGTCTGGTGGAGGCCCGCGACGGCGAGCGCACCTTGCTGGACGCCACCTCCGCCTACGAGGCCGAGATGCTGCCGCGCGGCTTTAGCAGGGTCGCGGAATCGTTGGCGCAGAACGGGACCAACGGTGACGCCGCGATTCACAGGCCGATCGTCGGGCGGATCGTCCTGGCGTTCGTCCGTGGCTTCTTCCGGGCGCATCACCGTGTTCCGGCGCTGCGCCGCAAGTTCGTCGCCGACCTGCTCACCGATCGCGGTCACGACCGAGCCGACCGGCGCGAGTAGGGGTCGTCAGGCCGGGTTGCGCACCGGCAGGCGTAGCAGCGGGACGCGCGCCGACAGCAGGTCGACGACCGGCCCGAGCAGGAAGATCACCGCGATCGTGCCGGGGCCGACGTCCGCGCCGAGCAGCCAACCGATCGCGGCGCCGCCGCCCTGTAGAACGCTGTAGCTCCAACGGAACGCCACGGGCGGGTCGAACGCGAGCGCGGCGGCCTCCGTCGGCCCGGCACCCGTGTCGGTGGCGAGATACCCGGCGACGCCGAGGGCGAGGATCGGGAAGGCCAACACCAGCAGCGCGATCCGGACCCAGAGGTTCTCCGACATCGGGAGCAGCAGCATCGCGTCGACGGTCAGACCGACGACGACGGGCTGGGCGATCGTGCCGATTCCCGGGGTGACTCCGCGCGTCCAGGCGAGCCCGACGAAGACGATCGCGACGGCCACGCTGACGACGGTGAAGGGAAGACCCGAGGTCATCGTCAGTCCGTTGAGGAGTGTCGAATAGCCGTCGGAGCCGAGCCCCGCGAGGAGGAGGACCCCAACGCCGACACCGAGAACCGCGCACGAGATGACGAGTTGGGCGAGACGTCGGGTCATCGCTCGATCCTATGAACGCGCACGCCGGAATCGCCCGGACAGAGGTGGTTCTCACAGTGCCGCATCGGCTCCGCGACACCGTTCGCGCGACCGTGACGTCGTGCGGCGCCCCCACCACGTCGGTGTTTGCCGTATCGGCAACAGAATTTGCGGATACGAGGTGAGGCTCGCATGGTTGGGTCGGAGGTGATCAAGATGATCGAAGAACTGAACGAACACTACGACGTCGTCGTCATCGGGGGCGGAGCCGCCGGATTGAACGGGGCGTTGATGCTCGCCCGCGCTCGGCGTTCCGTCGCCGTGATCGACGCCGGTTCTCCGCGCAACGCGCCCGCCGAGGGCGTCCACGGGCTGCTCGGTCGGGAGGGAATGCCGCCCGGCGAACTGCTGGAACGCGGACGCGGCGAAGTCCGGGGCTATGGCGGCCAGGTCGTTCCCGGAGAGGTCGATGTCGTGGCCAGGGACGGCGACGACTTCGACGTGACGCTCGTCGACGGCCGTCGCACGAGGGCTCGCCGACTGCTCGTGACGTCCGGGGTCGTCGACGAACTGCCCGACATCGCGGGTCTGCGCGAGCACTGGGGCATCGACGTCGTCCACTGCCCCTACTGCCACGGTTGGGAGATACGAGACCAGGCGATCGGGGTGTTGGCGCTGGGGCCGCTCGCCGTCCACCAGGCGCTGATGTTCCGCCAATGGAGCGACGACGTCGTGTTCCTCACGCACACGGCACCGCCCCCGACCGTCGAGGACGTCGAGCGCCTCGCCGCGCGTGGCATTCCCGTCGTCAACGGTGAGGTCGTCGGCCTCGAGGTGGACGACGGGCGGCTTTCCGGTGTGCGGCTTCGGGACGGGCGCGTCATCGCCCGCAGCGCCGTCGCGGCGGCTCCCCGTACGACCGTTCGCGGGGCCTTCCTGGACGGCCTCGGCTTGCGACCGGTGGAGCATCCGGCGGGCGTCGGGAACTTCATCCCGTCCGACGCCGGCGGCGGGAGCGACGTGCCGGGTGTGTGGGTGGCCGGAAACATCACGGAGCCGATGTCGCAGGTCGGCGCGTCAGCCGCGGCCGGGGCGATGGCCGGCGCGCAGATCAACGCCGATCTCATCAACGAGGAGGTGCGGCTCGCGGTGGAGGCCGCGCGTGACCCGTTCTCCGCAAAGGCCGCGCGTGACCCGTTCACCGCCGACGCCGAGTCGATCGTGAGCGGTCGCGCGGCGAGCGCTCGACGCACGGTGTCTGAACGGCCGCAACGAGAGTAGCGACGGACCGGGCGACCTGCGTTCGCCATCGCCGGTCCCTGACCGCAGACCCGGCCGCCGCCCACTATCGATGCCCGTCGATCGGAGAACGGCAGATCGGCGGGCGGTGGCCAGGCCGGTTCGAGACGTGGTGGATCGGTCGGGGCGCTGGGCAGAGGCTCGCGGGTGCCAGTGCCAGTGCCAGTGCCAGTGCCAGTGCCAGTGCCAGTGCCAGTGCCAGTGCCAGGCCGGTACCGGTATCGGTATCGGGGCCAGTGCTGGGCCGGTGTCGGGCCGGGGCCAGTGTCGGGCCGGTGTCGGCATCGGGGCCGGCGCCGCCGATGCGGGATGGGTGGCAGTTGCAGTCGCAGTGACGAATGGGCATCGGCACGCGAAAGGCGCTTCGCGATCGAGCCGTCCGTCCACTCCGCTTGGTTGGTTAAACGTCTCGCTTGGTTGGGCAAATGTTCGAAACAGGCGTGTTTTCGCAATTTGCCCAACCAAGCGGAACTTTTGCCCAACCA
>NZ_CBCRZX010000015.1:0-94440 GCF_965137155.1 Stackebrandtia soli | reverse complement strand
TTGGTTGGGCAAAAGTTCCGCTTGGTTGGGCAAATTGCGAAAACACGCCTGTTTCGAACATTTGCCCAACCAAGCGAGACGTTTAACCAACCAAGCGGAAGACGCCAGCGGGTGGACGCAGAGCCGGACCCGATCGGGGGTTCCGATCGGGTCCGGCGTGTGTGTCTACTGTGATGCGCTTGTCAGAGCGAGATCGACCAGCCGTTGAAGGTGCCGGAGTCTCCGTTGTAGACGTCCTCGACGGTCAGCACCCAGTCGCCGGAGGCGGTCTGGCCGCTGACGTCGACGGAGTACGTCTCGACGACGTTGTCGGCCGGGTCGGCCCCGGACGTCTTGAGCGTGTAGACGGTCCCGTCGGGCGACGTCAACTTGATCACGAGGTCACCACGGTAGGTGTGGGTGATGTCGACGGAGACACTGGCGGTCGCGGCGACGCCTTCACAACCGATGGCGATCGTCGAGCTGATCACCGCGCGGTCCGGCAGCGGAACGGAGGTGCTGTCCGCGCCGGCGCACTCACCGGGCTCGGTGGGCGTGTCGCTGATGTCCAGTGTCCAGCCGTTGAGCGTGCCGGTGTCACCGTAGTAGGCGTCGGTGACGGTCAGCGTCCAGTCCCCGGAGGCGGTCTCAGCGCCGAGGTCGACCGTGTAGGTCTCCTTGACGTCGTGGTCCGGGTCCTTGATGGCGCTCTCCTTGAGCGTGTGGACGGTTCCACCGGGCGACGTCAGCGTGATGCCGATGTCTCCGCGCCACGTGTGCGTGATGTCGACGGACACCGCGCCCGCGACGGCCGCGCCCTCACAGTCGATCGAGACCGTCGAGGTGATCGACGACTGGTCCGGGATCGCCACGGCGGCGTCGTTCGTCGCCGCGCACTCGCCCGGGCCGGGGCCGCCACCGTCGTTGAGGAACTCGATGTTGAGGAGCAGGTTGGGCGTGTTCGGCGGGACGCCGGTCAGGGTGCCCGCGACGGCGTTGTCCACGAGAGCGTCTCCGACCTGAGCCGGGGTGGCGGAGGGGAACTCACCCAGGTACAGCGTCGCGGCGCCCGCCACGTGCGGAGCGGCCATGGACGTACCCGAGATCGTGTTGGTGCCGCCGTTCAACCACGCGGACGTGATGCTCACGCCGGGCGCGTACAGGTCGACGCATTCGGCGTAGTTGGAGAAGGAGGCGTGCGCGTCGCCGGAGTCGGACGCGGCCACGGTCAACGCGTCCGGTGTGGACGCTGGCGAGCGGGTGCACGCCGACGTCGATTCGTTTCCAGCGGCGAGCGCGTACGTCACGCCGGACGCGACCGACGCGGTGACGGCGTCGTTCACGGCCTGGCTGAAGCCGCCGCCGAGGCTCATGTTGGCGGTGGCGGGGTGTTGGGCGTTTCCGGTGACCCAGTCGATGCCGGCGATGACGCCTTCGTAGGTTCCGGATCCGGAGCAGTTGAGAACGCGGACGGCGACGAGGTCGGCGGCCTTGGCGACGCCGTAGGCGGTGCCTCCGATCGTGCCGGCGACGTGCGTGCCGTGGCCCTGGCAGTCACTGGCGTCGCCGTCGTTGTCGACGGTGTCCCAGCCGCTGCTCATGCGGCCGCCGAAGTCCGGGTGGTCGAGGTCGGCGCCGGTGTCGATGATGTACGACGTGACGCCCGCACCGGCCGAGTCCGGGTAGGTGTAGGAGTTGTCCAAAGGCAGGTCCTGCTGGTCGATCCGGTCGAGACCCCACGACGGCGGGTTCGCCTGGGTTCCGGTGATCGAGACGACCGCGTCCTGCTCGACGTAACGCACGCGGGCGTCTCCGGCGAGCGCCTTGGCATCCTCTTCGGACATTTCGACGGCGTAAGCGTCGATACTGGCGAAGGTGCTGGTGATGGCGGCGTCGAACGATCCGAGCAGTCCGTCGGCCTGCCGGGTGCTGACGCTGTCGTCGAGGGCGACGATGTACTTGCCGTCAATGGCGTCGGGGTTGTCGGCGCCGAGGATGGTGCCGTCCGCGTGTGCCGGGGTGCTTCCGAGGGTGGCGGCCGCGATCGCGGCCGTCGCCGCTACGCCGATGGCCGCCGACCATCGGGTTCGTTTTACGGTCATGGTGTTCCTCTCCCTCATCGGGTGAACACGGCCGTAGTGGTCGTTTTGGGGCAAGACCACAAGCGGCCGCGATTGTCGCTCGATGGAGCTGGCTCGCGGGCACGAGCCTGACTCCGAAGCATAGGAGAACACTCACGGACTGTAAAGGTATCGAAGTTTCTGAATTTCTTGGTTTTCCTTGGGGGACAACAGTTCTACTGACCGTAGGCATAGCCTCCGCTTGCCACAGAGGACTGTGTACCGTGTCGAAGGTCCGGAGTCAGAGCCGGCCCCACCTGGTTGATCAAGTTGGACAGTTCGTGCCCGACCTGACCGATGTCGCAGCCGAACCCGGCGAGTGCGAGCAGGCTCGCGCCGTTCGAGACCGACATGGAGAACATGTAGCCGCCGTGCATCTCGGTCAGGTTGCTGCTGACCGGCCCCGACCGCAGCGACTGCGCCGCTCCGTTGAGGAGGCTCGTCAGACCCGCCGCGATCGCGGCGAGCCTCTCGGCCTCCTCGGCCGGGAGGGCGTCGTTGGCGGCGATCAAGATCCCATCGGCGGCGACACCGATCACATGCGAGACATGCGGGACACGGTCCACGAAATCGTTGAGCAGAAAGCTCAAGTCAGCGCTGTTCGTCATGAAGGTTCCTCGGGTCAGGTTGTGGCTGTTGGGGAATCCGGTTGCCGGTGAGACCACGCGCGTACGCCACCCACGTCGCGCCGATCGACGCCGGGTCGCGCCGCATCGACTCGGACTGAGGCGTGCTCGGTTCCGGAGTCGACGGGGCCGCACCGGGAACCAGGTTAGACATCGGTTGCCGATGCGGCAAACCTTGATCGTCGACGCGCGTCGACCGGGGCGGAGGCAGTGCCGCGCCCGCCCGAGGAGAACCGTCCGGGTAGACCGTCTGCCATTCGAACTGGATGAGCGGTGAATCGTCGACACCGGTGTCTTCCGGGGTCTGTCGACCGGCGTGCGGTCCGTTCGGCGCGCGCTTGGGGCGAGGCACCTTCCGGAACAGCGGCGCCTCCTGACGCTGCGCGGGAGCGGGAATCGTTCCAGGTCCGGCGGGCAGCTGGGCCGGGGCACCCGCCAGCGCCGCGATGCTCGCGGCGAAGTCGAGGACGGACGTCGGCAGCAACACCTCCGCGACGGTACCCCGATCGGGCGCCGGGCTGAGTCGGACGGCGATGCCGTTGCGGGCGGCGAGCATCCCGACCACGGTCAATCCCATGGCCTGCAACGCTTCGAGGTCCAGCGGCGAACTCGCGGAGAGGCGGGCGTTGAACATCGCCATACGCGCCCGGCCGATGCCGATGCCGTAGTCGCGAATCTCGACGAGCACCTGGTTGCCGTGCGACCGCGCGCTCACCTCGGCCGGAACGCTCGAGTACTTGGTCGCGTTGTCCATCAACTCCGCGAGCAGCTGGACGATGTCGTCGACCGCGCCGGGCTTGACCCACACACCGTCGTCGATGTCTCCGAAGTTGACTCGCGTGTAGTGCTCGGTGTGACCCTGGCCGGCCTTGAGGATGTCGCCCAGTCGCTCATTGGACGTACGCACCTTGGCGGCCGAAGCTCCACCGAGGACCAGCAGGGAGTCGTTGGCGCGGCCCTGAAGCGACACGAGGTGGTCGAGACGGAACAACCGCTGCAGGCGATCCGGGTCCTGCTCGTCGCGCTCGGCGGCGTCCAGCTCGGCCGTGAGACGGCCGGTGAGGGAGTGCCCTCGGCGAGCGAGACGGACGAACATGGAACCGATGTGGACACGCAGGAGTGCCTGCTGGGCGGCGATTCGGATCGCCTCGCGGTTGACCTGGTTGAACGCCCCGGCGACCTCGGCCAGTTCGTCAGTGCCCTCCGCCGCCAGCGGTGGCGCCGACCGGTCGGCGAACTCCTCGGGCGTCAACCCGGACAGGTCCTTGTTCTCGTCGACGGCCCTGACGGCCGTGGGCAGATCGGTGGAGGCGACCCGCAGCGCCGAGTCGCGCAGACGTCCGAGCCCGAGCACGACGTCGCGACCGAGCCACACCGCGGCCAGGACGGCGAGCGTCAACGTCAGGACGACGAGCGCGACCTCGATGAGCACTCGGCGGATCACCGAGTCGAGGATGTCCTGGGCCTCGCCTGCGGTCGCTTGAAGCGTGTCGTGGAGGAGCACCGCCGAGCCCGAGTGGCGCGCGTCGAACGCGGCCATGAGCGCGGCGTGGTCGACGTCGATCGCCTCGTCCGAACGCGACGTCGACACCTCGGTCTCGAATCGGTTGACCACACGCGCTTCGGCGGAACCGAGACCACCGGCCTCCAGGTTGACCGCGGCGAGACGGCGGTACTCGTTCAGAGCGCGTTCCCGGTCACCGGTGAGGGTCATGAAGCGCCGGAACAGTTCGTTCAGCGGTTCGCCGTCGACGAACTCGAGGGTGAGCACCCGGAGGCGTTCGGAGCTCTCGTCGGCGGAGGCGAGCAGGCTCGCCGAACGCAGGTCCCGGGCGAGCTGAACGTTGTCGGTGAGGTCGACGGCCCGGTCGATGACGCGGGACAGACGGCTCACGATCGCGTTGTAGGTGGCGAGGTGGACGCCGGAGATCGACTCGTTCCCGGCTGCCAGACGGACCACACCGATCCGAGACAGGGGTTTGTCGGCCGATGCCAACAGGTCGACGATCTGTTTGCTGCCACCGAAGTCCTTGCGAACCTCCGCGAGCTCGCCGATGTACTCGTTGGTGACCTCGACGGCGTCGTCGAAGCTCTTCAGCCGCATGTCCTCGAGCTTCAAGTTCGACTTGTAGACCTCGATCGCCGCACGACTTCGCTCGTCCTGCACCGCCCGGATGAGATTGGACAGCGTCCCGACCATGTCCACGAGCTCCGCCGTGTCCTCGGCGTCCGCCGCCTCCTCCGCCGAGTCGACCAACCGCACGGACGCCATTCCCGCCAATGCCAAGACCGGGATCAGCAGCATGAGCAGCAGTTTGGTGCGAATGCGCATGGACGCGAGCAGCGGCAACCGAGAAGTGCGCGGCCTAGAACGGCGCTCGGCCACATCGCGGTTACCATCCATCATGGATCCTCCATGGTTGTGTCGTGACGTCCTCACCGCGCTCCGACGCGACACGAGCGCGATCGTTCACGACGGCCTCGCAGATTTCACCACGAAGCGAGGCGAAAGGGAAGGGCGGCAGGGTCAAATATTCGCATACCAAAATCCGCGATGTTCTGGCCACACCACCGAATTCCCTCCGCGCCAAGGACGGAAAGAAATATGGTGAATGCGGACCGACCGCGGATAACACCGACAACGACACGCCGCGAATATCCGACGCGGCCGTCACAATGCCTCGATCCCCGAGGTAGACGGCCATCCGGAGCTCGAAAGCCGATCGAACGGCGCCACGCCGACATGATCATTCACCGCCCAGATACGCCGACACGACGCGTGAGTCCTCCAGCAATTCCGCAGCCAATCCACTGTGCGCGATCTCGCCGGTTTCCAGGACATATCCGGTATCAGCGATGCGCAATGCCCGACGCGCGTTCTGCTCGATCAGCACCACGGTCACGCCACGGGCGCGGATCTGCTCGATGACGCCGTACACCTCGTCCACCATCAGCGGCGCCAGTCCCATCGACGGCTCGTCCATCAGGACGACGCGCGGACGCGACACCATCGCGCGAGCGATCGCGAGCATCTGCTGCTCACCGCCCGAAAGGGAACCGGCGGGCAGCTTCCGACGCTCCGCGAGAACCGGGAACAGGTCGTACATCTCCTTTATCGTCGCCGAGGTGCGACCCTTCGCCCGCCAGCCGCCGAGCTGCAGGTTCTCCGCGACCGTCAACGTCGCGAACACCTGACGCCCCTCCGGAACGAGGACGATCCCCTCGCCGACCCGACGATGCGCCGACCAGCGGGTGATCGGCCGTCCCCTGTACGTGATCGTCCCGCTCTTCGGGCGAAGCAGCCCAGCGATCGCCGACAGCACCGAGGTCTTGCCGGCGCCGTTGGCACCGACGAGCGTCACCAGACCGCCCTCCGGAACCTCGAAGGACACGTCGCGCACCGCCGCGATCCGGCCGTACGACACGTGCAGGCCGCTGACCGCCAGTATCGAATCACTCATGGGCCTTCTCCTTCTGAGTCTCCTCGCTGCCCAGGTACGCCTCGATGACGGCCGGATCGGCGGCGACCGACTCGGGATCACCCGACGCGATCACCTCGCCGAAGTTCAGCACGACCAGGCGGGTGCAGGTGTCCAACACCATGCGTACATTGTGTTCGATCAACATTACGGTGATGCCGTCGTCCGCCAACGAGCGAATCAACTGGGACAGTTCGGCGGCCTCGACGTGGTTCATGCCCGCCGCCGGCTCGTCCAGGATCAGCAGTGTCGGGTGGGCCGCGAGAGCCCGGGCGATCTCCAAACGCCGCTGGTCCCCGTAGGACAGTTCGGCGGCCGTGAGGTGCGCCCGCTCGCCGAGGCCGACCCGCTGGATCTGGAGCATCGCCTGCGCCATGGCGGCACGATCGTCACGTCTGGCCGACGGCAGCCACAGGAGCCGACGCAGGAACGTCGACCGTGTCACCACATGTGTTCCGACCATGGCGTTCTCGAGCACGGACAGGCGATCGAACAGTTTGGAGTGTTGGAAGGTTCGACTGACCCCGGCCTTCGCGAAGCGATGGACGCGGCCCGAACCGTCCAGTTTGATCCCCAGGACGTCGCCGGTGCCCTCAGTGGGCGGCACCAGACCGCTGATCATGTTGACCAATGTGGTCTTGCCCGCGCCGTTCGGCCCGATGACGCCGAGGACCTCACCCGACGTCACGGTGACATCGACCCCGCGAACCGCGTGCACGCCGCCGTAGTCCTTGCCGATACCCGACAGCGTCAACACCGGAGTTCCACGCTCCGGCAACGGGTCCAGCTTGGGGGCGAGCTCCGACCATGGACGCTCGGGAATCGGGCGGCGACGGGTCGCGCCTAGTCGAGTGATGAGACTGGACAGTCCACCCGGGAGGAACAGGATCACCAACAGCAGCAGGGCACTCGTGACGAACGGGTGAATCCAGCCCGCCTCCAGACCGACGAGACGCTGCGCCTCCGGCACGAGGGTGAAGAACGCGCCGCCGAGCAAGGGTCCAAAAAAGACGAGATAGCCGCCGACGACGCCCGTCACCAGGCCGTCCAACATCATCGAGAAGTCGAAGGTGCCCGGGACGATCCGACGAACGAAGTAGGCGTATAGCAGTCCATAGAGGCCGGCGATCGCACCGGAGGCCATGAAGGACATCATGCGGGTGCGGGCGACGTCGATCCCCGTCGACCCGGCCGCGAGCTCGTCCTCCCGGACGGCGGCGAAGGCCCGACCGGTCCGGGACGGCCGCAACCGCCAGAACAGGTACATGAGGACGAACAACAGGATCCACGCCAGGTCCGGCGTCACCCATTTGTCGAGACGCAGACCACGCGCGCCACCCGTCCACTCGGCGCTCGTCATGTAGATGCGCACGACTTCGCCGAAGGCGATCGTCGCGATCGCCAGATAAACGCCGCGCAATCGCAGGACCGGCAGGCCGAGCAGGAACGCGGCCAACGCGCCGACCAGCATCGCGAAGGGAATGCCGACGAGGACCGGTGACAGTGCCCCGAAGAGCGGCTCCTCCGGAATGATCAACGTGGACGTATAGGCGGCGACGGACGCGAAGCCCGCCTGACCGAGGCTCAGCTGGCCCGCCATCAGGACGACATAGAAGGAGAAGGCGAAGATGCCCGTCAGAGCGAGCATCACGATCAACGTGTCATAACCGACCAACATGTGTCAGACCACCCGCGTCTTCATCGTTCCGAACAGTCCCTGGGGCCGCAGCAGCAGGATCGCGAACAGCAGCCCGAACGCCACGACGTCCTTCAGCGAGGAGCTGAGGAAGTGGACGGTCAGTGCCTCGGCGAGGCCGAGAATCAGCCCGGCGATCATGGCGCCCCACAGCGATCCCATGCCGCCCAAGATGATGACGGCGAAGCCGGTCAACTCGATGGACAGTCCCATCGCGAGGTTCGCTTGGCCGACGTTGAAGACCATGAGCATGCCCGCGACCGCGCCGAGCCCGGACGACAGCGCGTAGGTCCCGGCGGTGACCCGCTCGACATTGACCCCGACGACGCGAGCGGCACGCGGGTTCTCGGCGACGGCGCGCATCGCGCGACCGAGGGGGGTGGCGGACACGAGCCACGCGAGCCCCAACATGAGCACGAGTGCCGTGCCGAGGATCGTCAACTGGGCGAGGCTGACCGTGATGCCGCCGAAGGTGAAGACCTCGTTCGGGAAGGCCTCGACCGGGAAGGTCGCCGGTTCAGTGCCGTATCGCGCCTGGAGCAGTGCCAGGATCATCCCGCCGAAGGCGACCGACGAGATGAGGCCCGCGAAGTGCTCGTCGTTGCGTCCGGCCAGGGGGCGGAACGCTGCTCGCTCGAGGAGCACGCCCAGCACCGCGCCGACAAGTGTGACCAGGGGAAACGCGAGCCAGACTGAGATCTCGTGCCGAGTGACGAGCTCGATGCCGACGAACGCCCCGCCGGTGAAGACCGCGGCGTGGGCGAGGTTGAGGTGGCGCAGGATGCCGAAGACGAGCGTGAACCCGATCGCGAAGAGCGCGTAGATCCCGCCCGAGAACAAGCCGTTGGCGAGTTGTTGCGTCATTTCATTCCAAATTAGAGTTAACGCGGGTCGGGACGGTGCTGCCGGAATCGGGTGGTGCGCCGGTAAAGCGGCGCACCACCCGTCATCGTCCGTCTCGCGGAGGAGATGGACCGGACGTCATCCGGGGGAAGGGGACGACGATCGATCCAGTGTTACTTCAGGATCTCGAACTTGCCGTCCTTGATGATCTGGACGACGGGCTCCTGGTGAACCTCGCCCTCCTCGTCGATGGACAGCGGACCGAGGATGGTCTCCAGTTCCATGATCTGACCGAGGTTGTCCTTGATCGCCTCGCGGTTGCCGTCGCAGTCGGCCCGGACGGCCTGGTCGATCAGCTGCGCGGCGACATAGGCCTGAGCGGCGAACTGGTCGGGGGCGCGGTCGTACTTCTCGGTGTAGGCCGCGATGAATTCGGCGTTGCCCTGGCTCTCCAGGGCGTCACTCCACGCGCCACCGACGATCAGGCCTTCCGCGGCGTCGCCGAGGTTCTTGATCATGACCGGGGAGTTGAACGCGTTGCCACCGATCATCGGCGCGGTGATGCCGGATTCACGGGCCTGCTTGACCAGCGGAATCGTCGCGCCCGGAAGCGCGGACAGAACGACGGCGTCCGGGTTCGCCTCCTTGACCTTCGTCAGCTGGGACCGGAAGTCCTCGTCACCGGTCTCGAACTTCTCGTCGGCGACGACCTCGATGCCCTCGCTCTTGAGGACCTCGATCATCGTGGTGTAGGCCGAGGCGGTGAACTCGTCGGCGGAGTCGGAGAGGATGGCGACCGACTTCAGACCGAGAGCGTCCTTGGCGGCAGGGATGCTCGCCGCGAGCGCTTCGGTCTCGGGCAGCGAGTCACGGAAGATGTAGTCACCGATCTCGGTGATGCCTTCGGCGGTGGTGGAGATGCCCAGTGCGGGGACACCGGCCTCCTGCGCGTCTTCGAAGGTCGAGAAGGCCTGGTTGGACAGTGTCGGTCCAACGAGGACGCTGACCTTGTCGCGGTTGATGAGCTTCTCGGTGGCGGCGATCGACACGTCGAGGGTCGTCTCGTCGTCCTCGGTGATGACCTCGTACTTGACGCCTTCCTTGGCGGCGAGCTCCTCGAAGCCGAGTTCGAGACCCTGCTGCTGGTACTCGCCTGCGAAGGCCGCGCCACCGGTCAGGCTGAGCACGAGACCGACCTTGACGGGGCTGTCGATGACGCACTCATCACCGGTGCCTTTACCCACGAGTTTGTCGTCGGCGGCGTCGGGGGCGTCAGATTCGGACACACACGCTGAGGCAAGGAGTAGCACCGCTGCGGCTGCTGCGGCGGTTCCCATCTTGAAGCGCATTGATCTCCTTAACACACTACTGTAGACACATTTAGCGCCGCTGCGATCGGGGGGAGTCGACGCACGGTATCAGAACCTATACGTACCGAGCGGATCCCACAAGACCCTCCGACGCATTCGATGTGGGGCATTTCGTCCGAATCGGCACCGCTCCAGGCAGCGGGGCCGTTACAACACGATTCGAACTCAAATCGTCATCGAAACGATATAGAGTGATCGATTGGTGTCAATACAGATGGGATTTCAAGGTGTCCCGCGCGTCCATTCGCAAGCGGACCACGACAGGAAGACGGACACGTCGGATGCCTCGTTGATGTGGACATACGCCGCGAGATCGATTGCGGCGCAAGGATAATGGACTTCATTTCGACGAATGGACGCCGCCTCGTCATCTCAGGTCGCCTGACGCGGGCCGAGGCGTCACTCGACAGGTCGGCGAAGGATCCGCATGCCGGTGTCACATGCGGACGGTTCGACGATGCGGCGGTGCGACGGCGCGGTCGACGGCGAATCCGGTGCCGCCACAGCGGACCCGCCGAGCCGGCCCGAGCGAACTCAAGGCGCCCGTAACACGCGACTTCGGGCCACTGAGGACTAATGGCGGTCGCTTCGAGGTCTGCAGTACGTTGAGGAGCAGTGCCGGACAACGGAACCGGCTTCGTTCAGGTTCGTCACGGTCGTGAACGGACCGTCCGTGACGCGGGCGCTAAAACGCCGCCACCGGTTGACCGGTGGCGGCGCCATCCCATAGCAAAGCTAAATCAGCTATCCACAGTGCTGCCAAGGACTGTTGAACGAGGCGCCGCCGACGGAACCGCCCCATTTGACGCAGGTGGCCGCCGCGGACTTGACCACGGGCCCCGCGTAATACGTGAAGTTCCCGCTGTCGGTTCCTCGGGTGCCGCCCTGCGGTTCCAGGTAGGCGGAGGTGGCGGTCGCCTTGCCGAGGTTCGACAGCTTGAGGGTGACCACGCAGTTCTTGCCGTTGTAGTACATGAGATACACCCGACCGACGGTCTTGCCGTCAGCCGTCAGGGTCGCGGAGTTGATCTGGGTGTAGTTCGCTCCGCAGACCTCCTTGGGGGTGTACGGGTTGCTGGCGGCACCGTTGGTGCTCGTGTAGTTCTTGGTGCCGAAGTAGAGAGCCTTCGCGCCGTCGAAGTAGATCTCCACCGCGCTGCCGCCACTCTTCTGCTCATAGTGGAGGTGCGGTCCGGTCGAACCGCCGGTGGTGCCGACCGCGCCGATCTTCGTTCCATAGTTGACGGACTGGCCGACGGAGACGGAGAAGCTCTTCAGGTGAGCGTAGAGACTCTGCCATCCTCCACCATGGTCGACGACGACGTACTTGCCGTAGCTCGATCCACCGAGGTCCCGAACGACGGAGACCGTTCCGGGGGCGCTGGCCACCACCGGGTCGCCGTCGTCATTGGTGCGGTTGAAGTCGATCGACAGGCGAGGACTGTGGTTGGTGCGGGTCTGCCCCGACCACACCTGCCCGCCGGGGAAGGGCAGCTTGAACGCGGGACGGGCCGTCACCGAGACGTCGGTGCTGGCCTGGTCGGATTTCGCGGGCTCGGCGGCCTGTGCCACCGCGAGCGGGGCCGCGGCCAAGGCACCCACGGCGACGGTGGCGATCATGGCGACTCGCCATTTCCTCGGCACCGTGGAACTGATGATGGCTCGCAGTGTCCTACGAGGTTTGCCAGTAGACATCGGGGGACTCCAATACATCGTGGGCGCGACGCGATCCTGTCAAGCCTGGTGTTAAGCCACGGTAAAGTGATCCAGGCCACGGAATCACGAGGTTCACCCCATCATGCCGTCACCACTATGGACGAACCATATAAGACGGCCATAATCCCGCGGATATCATTATTGAAACTGCATCCATATATGTTTAGAAGCCTCATCACCAGGCAGTTCAGCATTCATGACAATCAATGCATAATGGCCGAACTGTGGCCGGACTGCGTTCAGTGATCACCCCGACACCGACACGCTGGATGTTCGGCCGGGGACGACGACGATTCGCCCCACATGTATACGGTCTAGGAGATGTCCCCAGCACTCCTGACCGCTCCCGCCCGGCCGCCCCGCAACCGTGCCGCCATCCTCCTCCTGTTCGCGGCGCTCACCGTCGTGTCGGCCTGCGACAACGACACCCCGCCGACCCCGAAGTCCACGGCCGTCGCCGCCCAGGAACAGGATGGCCCCCTCACCGGCGTCACGATCGTCATCGATCCCGGGCACAACGGCGGCAACGTCGACCACCCCGAACTGATCAACGAACAGGTCGACGTCGCCAACGGGAAGAAGGCCTGCGACACCACGGGGACGACCACCGACGACGGATACGCCGAACACGCGTTCAACTTCGACGTGGCCACCCGACTCGCCGAGTCCCTGCGTGAGGCGGGCGCCACCGTCGTCACCACCCGCCCGGACGACTCCGGGGTCGGCCCGTGCATCACCGAACGCACGGCGGTCGCCAACGATCTCGAAGCCGACGTCGCGATCTCGATTCACGCCGACGGCGGCCCCGACGACGGACGCGGCTTCCACATCATGGAACCGGTCGCGATCTCCGGCCACAACGAGGACGTCGTCGCTCCGTCGCACGAACTCGCCCTCGACCTCGCCGACGCCATCGCCGCCGAGACCGACATGCCCGCGTCGGACTACATCGGAGACGAAGGCATCAACCCCCGGTCCGACATGGGCGGGCTGAACCTGACGACCGTTCCCAAGGTCATGGTCGAATGTGGAAACATGCGCAACCACGACGACGCGGCACTCTTGTCCGACCCGGACTTCCGCCAGTCACTCGCCGACGCGCTCGACGTCGGCATCCGGCAGTACCTCGCCGACTGAGGACGGCCGCGCGAGCCGAGCTCGATCGGATCGCCGGAACGACGCCGGAACGGTCGGGGAGGGCACGAGCCACCACATCGAACCGTCACTTTTAGCACCCCGACGGATACTCAACGGAGGCCTTGTTACTACAATCGTCTCCCTAAGAGAACGCCCCGTTACCTCAGCACTCGCGAGGCGCGCCCCGGGGCGTCGATCGGCAAGGCGGAGAGTCGTCCGCACACCGGCGTTGGCAACGCTTCTGGCGTGATGAAGCGCGGCCAAGCGGTTCGACAACGTAGCCGATGGACGCTTCCAGTGCCGACTCAGCCGAACTGTCGCCGATGGGGCGCCCTCTGAAGCCAATAGCCGTCGGGGGGTCTCCGTTTCGGCTTCGTCATGCCCAATCGGGAGCAATACAGACATGATCCGTAAGTTCCTCGCCCTGTCCGGAATCTCTCTCCTGGCAACACTCGCCGCACCGGGTGTCGCCTCCGCGGACGAACTGACCACATTGACGGCGACGGCCACCCCGGACGTCGGCAAGGTCGGTGACGCCATCACCGCGACGATCACGGTCACCAACACACACGACCGCAAGATCACCTACCTGCCGCTGTCGGCTCCGCCGATGTTCTCCGAATGCGGAGCGGAGGTGGGAACGCTCGTTCCCGGTCAGACCTTCATCATCGAATGCACGGGCGTCCTGCCCGAGCCCGAGCACGACGACCAGACCGAGGCGGTCCAGGCGTTCAGCATCGGCAACGCTCCCAGCGAGCACAACATCACCTTCGCCGAAGCGACGCTCGAACTCAGTTACGCAGAGGACGAGGCGTCCTCGCCTCCGCCGCCGTCCCCGAAACCCGATGACGCCGGGCCGACCCTGCCGATCACGGGCGCTCCGGCCGCGACGATCGCTCTCGTCGGTACCGGGGCGATCGCGGCGGGCGTCATCGCGCTTCGCGTCCTGCGACGTCGTTCCTACAACCACGAATAGAGTCGCCGTAGCTGCTCGACCGGCTCGGCGACATCGGGATTCGGTTGCGTGTCAACACGTTTCATCGACCCGACGGCGTGGCGCCGACCTCGAGTTCGACGGCTTCGTCTCTCGTTCATCGGACGACGGCCGTCTCCCCACGGGAGGCGGCCGTCGTTCTCGTGGGCCCCGCCGACGATCGGGTTTCGTCGCGGCGACGATCAGACGAGTAGATCGAACGCAGCGGTCGCCAGGCCCGCGGTGAAACGCGGCTGCTGCCGGATCGCGGGAACGACGGCCGCCAGGCCGCGCCAGGCGGTGTCGTGAAAACGGTCCGCGTCCGAGTCGCCGCGCTCCCCGGCCCACACGGCGTGACCGCTCAGGGCCGAGACCGCGAGCGCCCAACCGGACGGCGTCGGGCCGTCGTTGGTGTCACTCGGTCGATGCACCAACGCTTCGGCGTCGTGCGCGGTGTCGAAGAAGGCGCCCGTGTCGGCGGTGAACCGGGCGGTCATGGATTCCGCGAGCGTGTCGGCGAGGCGGAACCAGTGGTCGGCGTCGTCCCCCGCCGAGCGGGTGCCCCTCGACGCGAACGCGAGGACCGTGGCGGCGTAATCCTCGAGGACCCCCGCGGAGTCTCCACGTCGGCCGTCGCGCGACACCCGGTACAGGCGATCACCGTCGACGTGCAGGTCGGCGAGGAGCCGCGCCGCGCGATCGGCGGCGGAGTCGGCCCACTCGTCGCCCGTCGCCTCCGCGTACGCCCCGAGCGCGATGACGGCGAAGGCGTTCCAGACGGCGACGATCTTGTCGTCCCGAGCCGGTTGTGGGCGGCCCCGGCGCGCGGCTGCCAGCTGGTCGCGGACGTCCGCGAGCCGCGCCGGATCGGGTTCGCCGAGCAGCCGCAGCACGCTCGTGCCGTGTTCGAAGGTTCCATCCGATGTGACGCCGAAGGTCTCGGCAGCCCAGGCGCCGTCGTCGTCGCCGAGGACGTCGGTCAACTGCTCGGGGGTCCACACGTAGGTGGCGCCCTCCGTGCCCTCGGTGTCGGCGTCCAACGCGGAGGCGAAGCCGCCGTTGTCGGTGCCGAGGTCGTCGATGACGAAGCGCGCCGTCTCCTCGGCGACGCGGCGAAAGAAGTCGTCCTCCGTCCGTCGATACAGGTCGGTGTACGTCGACAGCAGCAGCGCGTTGTCGTACAGCATCTTCTCGAAGTGCGGGACCGTCCACGTTGAGTCCACACTGTATCGAGCGAAGCCGCCGGCGAGCTGGTCGTATATGCCGCCACGGGCCATCCGCCGGGCGCAGGTCTCCGCGATCTCGAGTGCGCGTGAATCGCCATTGTGGTCGTGCAACCGGGCGAGGTATGCCAGCGCGGGTTGGTTGGGGAACTTCGGCGCGCGGCCGAATCCGCCGTTTCGCTCGTCGAAGGCGGCGTCGAGCGCGGGTAGGACCGCGAGCAGATCCGCCTCATCCACCGGGGACACGGGAGGACACGGTCCGTCGATCGGGCAGACCTGGGTGACGTCGGCGAGCGGCGGGCCGGAGCTGGCGCACGCCTCGACGATCGCCGTGCCTTGGGCCGTCAACTGTGGGCGCTGACTCGTCCACGCGTCGTGCACGGCGTCGAGTAGGCGGAGGAATTGGTCCTTCGGGTAGTACGTCCCGGCGTAGAACGGAGTCCCGTCGGGGAACGCGAAGACGGTCATCGGCCATCCACCTTGGCCGGTCATCGCGACGGTCGCCGCCATGTAGACCGAGTCGACGTCGGGGCGCTCCTCGCGGTCGACCTTGACGGGGACGGTCAGGGCGTTGATCTTCGCCGCCACCTCATCGTCCTCAAAGGACTCATGTGCCATGACATGGCACCAGTGGCAGGCCGCGTAGCCGACGGAGATCAACACCGGCAGGTCTCGCCGCCTCGCCTCCGCGAGTGCCTCCTCCCCCCACTGCCACCAGTCCACGGGATTCCCCGCGTGCTGCTGCAAATACGGAGAAAGTGCGCCCACCAGCCGATTCATGCCCCCAGGTTGTCACAACACGCTCGGGCACCAGCGCGCCCCACGCGGTATGGGCGTGGGTGTTCGGCGGTCGGGCCATCGGCGTCCACGGCGATGAATGACGGTGACCGTGGCGAGCGGTCGTCGTCGCGGGCACTGCTCTAGCGGCGAGGCAGCCCCGGCCGGCCCACGGCTCGGCGCCGAGCCCCCGAAGACGACACCTATGTCCATATGGGTCTCCTCCGTTTCGGCCGACCGAGCCGGTTTCGGAACGACCGAGGCCACTCGGTGGCACGGTGATGAGCACGCCGAATGTCGACATCCGTTCGCGCACAACACGATTGTGAGATTTTCATGACCGCGTTGTGAGACCGTCCCAGACACTGGTCATACGTCCGGCGGGCTTCGCCCCCCGTATCGAAGCCCGCGGGACGTCATCCATCACGACCCTTGAGAGGGGGGAACATGAAGAAGATCTCCGCACGCAAGATCGGCCCGACCCGCACCGCGGGCGACATCGCTTGCTGGTGTGCCTGCTGCTACGAGTAGCCGAACCGAGCGGGGTGTCGACGGGATTCCTCGTCGCCACCCCGCTCTCCACGTGTGACCGGAAGGAAGAACCCATGACGCCTCGCCACCGTTGGATCATCTCGCAGTCGACCACATCGCGGCATCGCGAGGCGACGTCGATGACCGGTCCGCCGCTCATCGGGATCTTCGACTGCCATGCGCGCAAGGGCGGACCGTACGGCGGGGTGTCGGAGTTCCTCGTTCAGGTCGCGCCCCGGTTGCGAGCCGCGAACCCTGAGTTGGTCGGCCGACACGAGATCGCCTTGTTGAGCGTGGCCAGGGACCTTCGCGGCATGATTCCATCTCGACACGAGACATTGACGTCGCTCGCGGTCTCGGACGCTCAGATCCGATTCCATCCTCGCGTGCGCACTCGGCATCTCGCGCATGGCATGGCCGAGCTCTTTCGTACCTGGGACGCCCCGGCCGCGGTGTGCTTCGACAATGTCGACATGGCCGACCCGGTGACCAGGGAAATGCTCGTGGTACTCCTTCGCCGAGTGGATCCGGCGGTCCTGGAACTGCGGATCGGCACCTCGACGGCGGCCCCCGTCGAGCTCGGCGAGGCACTGACGACGTACGCCACCCGCGTCGACGCACCGACCGGGGACGAGCGCGGGGTCCCGACCGATCCGGACGAGGCCCGGGCGCTCGCCCGGACGTATGTCCAGCATGACGGCACCCGGAACGACCCTGCCCTGCGCGCCGCTTACTGGGCCGCGCCCGCGTCCGAGCGTGCCGCCTGGCATGACGCGCGGGCGGAACAACTGAGCGCCGAGGACCGGTGGATGTGGAAGCTCGGGGCGATTCCGTATCACCGGGAGCACGGCAGCTCCACCACCGACGCCGTGTCCGCCCTGCGCACCGCGATGGAGTACTGCCTGTTCAGTGGGTACTACGAGGCGACCGTAGACCTGTGTCGCCGGGGTCTCAGCCTCACCACACCGGACGGAGACCACGCCAACTGGTGGGCGTTCACGACGAGCCTGGGAACCAGTCTCGGTGTCCTCGAACGCACCGATGAGGCGCTGGCCGTCTATGACGAAGCGCGAAGCTCCACGATCTCCCCGACCGCCCACATGTCCGCGGCGTACTCCACGGCGATGCTCCACGCCCGACACCCCGATCGCGACCGCCGGGACGCTACGGTCGCGCGCGCCTGGGTCAACCAGGCGATCGCCTTCGCGGGAACGCTCCCCGGCGCGAAGGAGCGCGCCATCGCCGTGGTCTTCAATGATCAGGGATTGGCACTTCTCGAAACGCGGGCCGGCGACCACGAACTCGCCCTTCTTCGCGTCGACAGGGGCCTGAGCACACTCGACGACGAACTCGAACCGGATGAACGACCGCTCGACCGGGCGAGACTGTGGCACAACCGTTCCCAATTGCACGTCGCCCTGGGTGACGAACGGGCGCTCGATGATCTGAACAAGGTGATCGAACTGGACCCGCACCACGGTGAGTACTACTTCGATCGCGCGGCGGTGCACCGGCGCGCGGGTCGGCTCGCCGAGGCGATCGCCGACTACACCACGGCCATCAAGCTGAGCCCACCGTTTCCCGAGGCCTACTACAACCGTGCCGACGCGCTCCTCGCCGTCGGCGCCAGCGAACGCGCCTTGTCTGATCTGGACGACACTCTCGTGATGGACCCGTCCTATCTCGACGCGATCGTCAACAGGGCGAGTCTGCGGTACGACCTCGAGGACATGGACGGGGCCGGTGAGGACTTGACCAGAGGATTGCGTCTCGATCCCGACAACCCGCGCCTATTGTGCACGAGCGGCCTCGTCGCCTGCGCCGTGGGGGATCTGACCGAAGCCGAGCGTCTGCTCACTCGCGCCATCGATTCCGATCCGGAGATGTCGGCGGCCTGGGTCAACCGGGCGACCGTCCGCTTCGATCGCGGTGATGCCCTTGGTGCGATCCAAGACCTCGATGCCGCGCTCAAGCTGGCGGACGACCCCGTCATCCGGTTCAATCGCGGACTCGCCCTGAAGTCCGTCGGGCGGCACACCGAGGCGATGAACGACTTCTCATCGGCATTGGCGAACGTCGACGCGACCGACCCCTTGGTTGATGAGCTGCGCGATGCCATGACGACGAACCCGAAAGGCACCGATGCGTGAATCGATTCTAGCCTTGAACGCCGACTTCAGGCGCATGTGGATGGCGTTCGTGATCAGCGGTCTCGGATCCGCCGTGACGATGATCGCGCTGCCCCTGATTGCTCTGTTTATATTGGATGCCACGGCGTTTGAGATCGGCCTGCTCACGTCCATGGGCACCCTGCCGCTCATCGTGATCGGCCTTCCCGCCGGAGCCTGGATCGACCGTGTCCGCAAGCGCACGGTCCTCATCGTCACCGATCTGGTCCGCGCCGTGGTCTTGTTGTCGGTCCCGATCGCGACCTGGCTCGGCGTGCTGACGATCGGACAACTCTAC
This sequence comes from Stackebrandtia soli, assembly GCF_965137155.1. Classification (NCBI taxonomy): domain Bacteria; kingdom Bacillati; phylum Actinomycetota; class Actinomycetes; order Glycomycetales; family Glycomycetaceae; genus Stackebrandtia; species Stackebrandtia soli. The sequence continues at coordinate 75,504 of NZ_CBCRZX010000015.1, read as the reverse complement.
GTCGTCGCGGTCCTGACCGGAGTGGCGTCGATCTTCTTCGGAGCGGCGAACGTGGGCTATGTGTCCCTGTTGGTGAAGGGGGACGATCTCACCAAGGGCTACGCGGCCATGGAGACCGGCGGGGCTCTCACCAATGTGGTCGGGCCGGCCGCCGGAGGTTTTCTGATCCAGTGGCTCGCCGCCCCGATCGCGCTCGTGGTCGACGCGGCGTCCTTCCTCGCCTCCGCTGTTCTCAAGGGACGCATCCGCGCCGTCGAGCCCGAACCGAAGCGCTCTCCCGATCGCCGACTCAGCAAGGAGATCGCCGAAGGCCTCCGCTTCGTCGTGAACGAACCCACGCTGCGGGTGATCGTGACCAGCACCGCCGCGTTGGCGCTCTTCAACGTCATGGTGAACGCGATGCTCGTCGTCTGGCTAACGCAGAACCTCCGACAGACCGAGGTCATCGTGGGTGTCACGTACGCCGTCGCGGGTGGCCTGGCGGTGGTCGCGTCGCTGTTCACCACCCGCCTCACCGCCCGTTTCGGACACGGCCCGACGGCCTGCCTCGCGGCACTGTTCAGTGGCCTGGCCGCTTTGGCGATCCCCTTCGCCGAGGCCGACTGGAGACTGTGGATGGCGATGGTCGCGAACGGCGTCGCCATGGCACTTGGGGTGGTGTATCGCGTGGCGCAGGTCAGTGTGCGCCAACGATTGTGTCCGCCCGAGCTGAATGGCCGGATGAACGCGACCATCCAGGTCACCGTGTGGAGCGCGGTAACGGTCGGAGCCTTGGTGGCGGGTGTTCTCGCCGAGCTCCTGACCGTTCCGACGACGCTCTGGATCGGAGCGGGCGGCCAGGTCCTCGTCGCCGTGATCATGCTCTCCAGCCGACTGCGACGGGTTCGCGAACTGCCGTCGGCGGCTGTCCTCAACGACGACGGCGCCACCGAGACCGCCTCGGACGCCGACGTCCCGATCAAGACGGGCCGCTAGTTTCGCCGTCGCCTCAGGTCCTGCGAAGCATGATGATGGGGTATATCCGAAGTGGAGAGCTATATGACTGATTCGACAATGGAACGGTACGATGTCGCCGTCGTCGGAGGGGGGCCGGCGGGCCTCAGCGCCGCGTTGATCCTACTTCGCGCTCGACGACGCGTAGTCGTCATCGACGCCGGTGAACCACGCAACGCGCGTTCGACCCGTCTGCACGGGTTCCTGGGCCGGGACGGGGACTCGCCCGCCGACTTCCTCGCCCGCGGGCGGGCCGAGATCCGACAGTACGGCGGCGTCTTCATCGAGGGGGTCGCCGTCGATGCCCGACCGCAGGACCAGGGCTTCAAGGTGACCTTGGGGGACGGCCGCGAACTGTCGGCCGGGCAGCTCATGGTCACCACGGGACTCCACGATGAACTCCCATCCGTTCCGGGTGTCTCCGAACGGTGGGGAGTGGACGTCGTTCACTGTCCCATGTGCCATGGGTGGGAGGCACGGGACGAGAGGGTCGGTGTGCTAGCGGTCAACGCGATGGCAGTCGACATGGCGATGACGCTCAAGCAGTGGGCACCCGACATTCGCCTGTTCTCGAACTCCTACGAACCGACGCGGGAGCAACACGCGGCCCTCGCCGCACGCGGGGTGTCCGTGGTTCCCGGGACCGTCGCCGGGCTTGACATCCAGGATGATCGACTCGTTGGCCTGACTATGGCGAATGGACGGTCTGTCCCCTGCTCGGTCCTCTTCGTCACCCCCTCGGCCATCGCCAACGACGACCTGCTCGTCAAACTGGGCGCCGAGGTGCAGAGCTCGCCTCCGATGGGAAGCCGGGTCGTCACCGACCGGATCGGTAGAACGTGCGTTCCCGGGGTATGGGCTGCCGGAAACGTCACCGACCCCTCGGCTCAGGTGATCATCGCGGCAGGTGACGCGGCCCGCGCGGCGTCGGCGCTGAACGGGCTGATGATTCGCGAGGAGATCGCGGGCGCCACCGCGCTCGGCGAGTAGATCCTCGACCGAACCACCGACTCATGCGAATCGTGCGCCGGTCTCGCCTCCTATGGGGGGCGAGACCGGCGGTTCGGCGTTCTACGGCAGGCTCACCGTCAACGACCTCGGATCGTCCCGCGTCAGACCCGACGCCACGACATCCCGGTTGGCGAGTTTGCTGTGGGCGAAGGCCCGCATCAGGTCATGGATGCGAAAGGAACCGGTACCACGCCGCTCGATCAGGTTGCTGCGCTGCAGTTGCTGAAGCAGGCGGGCCGTCACGAGCTCCGGTTCCCCGGTCATGGCGGACACCGCCCCGACCGTGAAGTCGGCCCGAGCCAGGAGCGCGAGGCGACGGAACAGATGTCGTTGCGGTTCGGTCAGCCGCTGATAGGACAACGTGAACGCGTACTCCAGGGTCGCCTCCGGGTCACCGTCGATGGCGAGCGCCGCCAATCGATTCGACCGCAGCGCCAGGACATGATCGCCGAGCCGCAGAGCGGGATCGCCGATCAAGTTCGCCGCCGCGATCCGCAGCGCCAGCGGAAGCCGCCCGCACAGTTCGACGAGTTGTCGTGCGGCGTCCGGGTCCGCTCGGATCCGTTCGGCCCCAACTAGTCCGGTGAGAAGCCGCTGTGATTCTTCGTGACTCAGCGGATCGAGAAAGGTCAATCGAACTCCCTCTCTGGCGACGAGACCGGAGAGCGTCATTCGGCTGGTGATGAGGGCCCGGGCCCCAGTTCCGCTGGGCAGCAAGGGGCGGACCTGTTCAGCGCTACCGGCATTGTCGAGGACGACGAGAATCCGACGATCCGACAGGAGCGATCGATACAGCGCTGTCGCGGACTCGACCCCGGCCGGAACCGAGCCGTCGTCGACCCCGAGTGCGCGCAGGAACCGAGCGAGCGCTTCACACGGTGACACGGGCACGTCTCGGTGGTAGCCGCGCAAGTCCACGTACAACTGGCCATCGGGAAAGCGCTCCCGGTGAAGATGACCCCAGTGGACCGCCAGGGCGGTCTTACCCACCCCGGCTTGGCCGACTATCAGGGCCGACCCGGTTCCGACCTCGGCGAGCAGGTCGCTTCGACCGACGAAGCCGGAAGCATCTGCGGGAAGCTCCGCCGGGACCCGCACCGTGATGCGCGATGACGACCGAACGGTCTCGGATTTCACCGGCTCCAGCACGGACTTGTGCACTGACCGGAGGTCGGCACCCGGTTCTAGGCCGAGCTGGTCGACAAGTCGTGACCGCACCTCACCGTAGACTTCGAGCGCTTCCGGAGTTCGTCCACAATGATGAAGCGCACGCATCAGCAAGCCGGCCGCACGCTGTCGATATGGTTCTTCCGTGAGCAGCGCCCGAGCGGAGTTGATCACCTCCTCATAGCGACCCAGCGTGAGTTGAGCCTCTGCGCGTTCCTCGATCACGACCCGCCGACGCTCCTCTATCGTCTGTGCGGCCGAGTCGACCAGGGAACCTCGCAGACCGGACAGCGCCGGGCCCCTCCACAACACCAACGCTTCATCGAACGCCGCTACGGCGGCGTCCGGTCGACCGTCCGCGACCAGCCGCCGCGCAGTCACCGCGAGGGTGTCGAACTGAACCACATCGATGGTCTCGGGGTCGACCGAGATGCGGTAACCGCCTTGGGTTCGCGACAGCGTGCCGGGCGCTCCGGCCCGCTCCAGTGCACGCCGCATCCCCGATGCGAGATTGAGAACTTGATGCCACGCCGTCGCCGGCGGTTCATCACTCCATAGTGTCGATACGATCCGCTCGATCGACACGACCCGACCGACGTTGACGAGCAGCGAGGCCAGAAAAGTGGGTCCGCGTACGCCTTTGAGGACCAGTTGGTGTCCGCGAATGCTGACGTCCAATGGCCCGAGAATTCTATATTTCACGTGGTTCTTCCCGTGTTGTACAGATCGCCGGCCCGAAACGCTTCCCCTTTCCGCGGGAACCAGTCGACCTGAATGGATATTTCCGTGTTGAGCATCCCGTTGCACCCCGAATGTTAATGCGCGCAGGCAATGTCGATCAATACGCCGAAGTGTCTCTTTTGCATCGTTCAAATGGGGAGGGTGACTTGCACGAATGGGTGATCGACTGTGGCCGGACCGCGTCCGCGCCAGGTCCGCGATAGCACGACTCCACTCTTCGTGGTGTCAGCAAGACGACACCAGTGTCCGTGTTGGACTGAGACACTGTCCCGATCGGCATAGCGGCCCACCGATGGGAGGACTGCCTTGGGAACATCGACGAGATATGTCTGGCAATCCCGGCGACGCTTCAAGACAGCGATCCTCGGCGCGGTGGGCGATGATGCCGCCCTCTCCAACGAGGTACGACGGCAGGCGGACCGGTTGTGCGACACGATGGGCAATACCGAGAACCACCGTTCCATCGCCGAGCCCGTCATCTCCTCGACGGCCGACACCACCACCCGTCTATGCGAGGCCCTCGCCGACATCGACACAGGCTCGCGGCAATGGCCAACGGACGAGGCGGCACTCGCGGAGTTCGTGTCAGCGGTGTGTGGCGACAACGACAGCATCCATGGCGCGGCGGTAAGACGGGCGCTCGTCACCACCGTCGAACAGGTGGATGTGGACGCACGAGCACGCGTCGACAATGGTGAGCCGTTGGGCGACGGCTTCCTGTGTCAGCTCTATCAACTGTTTCATGTGGAGGTGATGACGGAGGTGCTGTTGCAGTTCATGTGCGAAAGCGTTCTGCCGGGCGTCGCGAGCGTGGTATTGCGGACGGAGCTCGGAACCTGGGCCGTGGAACGGGTCGCACGGCTGCTGCCAAACCCGTGCGGGGAACCGGATTCCGACACAGTGGCAGTGGCGCGTCGCGGCAGTGAACTGGCTGAAACCGCCATCACCAACCTTATCGAGGGTCGTGAGACCGGACCGGAGGACACGGCATGACCAATCAGGTGAAGCTGTACTTCGGTGGGGAGCAGACCCGGGTGCCGCAGGGCTGGACGTGGGTTGCTGCGCCGTTTCAACCGAGTCCACAGCCGGGCCGTGGCCGACGCGTAGTGCACAGCTACCGCCACTTCCGAGGCTCGATCGTGGACACCCCTGCTCCTGAGATCGAGGACCTGTACACGATCATCTCCTCGGTCTACTTGAGCGATATGTGGATCACTCGAAAGCGCAATGCGCCGGACGGCTGGACGCGCTCCCTGTCGTTGAACATTCCGGTGCTGCGACCCGACACGTGGAACGATCCCGAAGTCATGTCCACACTGGTCCGGTTGCTGGGCTTCGTCTCCTCGGACCGGTGGGAGCTGCGATTTCGCCAGACAACACGCACCGTGTGGGAGCCGAACCTGCTAGGCGAACCGGTCGAACGGGTCGCGCTGTACTCCGGCGGACTCGATTCGGTGAGCTTCGCGATGGAAGCGCTCAACACCACCGCCTCACCAACCGTGGTGGTCAGCCACTCGAACCCTCCGGGGCTCAACGGTCTGCACAAGCGATTGCGTCCACTTCTGGCAGAGCATGTGCGACCAGCGTCGTTTCTCGTTCAAGTCCACCGCTTCGACAAGAAGTACCCGAACGAGTCAACTCAACGAACCCGTGCGTTGCTGTTCATGGCGGCGGGACTGCTCGTGTGCTCCGGAAACGGGGTGAGCCGGCTCTCCGTACCGGAGAACGGTTTTCTGGCGATCAATCCGCCGCTCACCGCCTCCCGTCCGGGCGCGTGCATGACGAAGTCTGTGCATCCGACAACACTGCACCTCATCAACACGCTGTTGACAGCCGTCGGGAGTCCGCATCACGTGCACAACCCGTACGCGCTCATGACGAAAGGCGAGGTGTGCCGCGCGGCGCTGGAGCAAGGCGCGGCCACATTGGAGCAACTGGCCGAAACCGTGACTTGTTCGCGCCCGCAGTCATACCGGAAGGAGCCGTTCGCCAACTGTGGATATTGCTACGCCTGTCTGGTTCGGCACGCGTCACTCGAAGCCGCGGGTGGGGACTCGACGAAGTACCGCACCGTACGACCCGCTGACATCCGATCCGACATGGCCAACGGCAAGTCCGACGATGTGCTGGCGCTCCGCGATTGGCTGAGTCGCGACTTCACCGCCCGGGATCTCATCGCGGCGGCACCGTTTCCTCCCGGTACCGACTTCGCGGCGCTCACGGCGATGATGACGCGCAGTCGAGCCGAGATGGCGGCCGTGTGCGGCTGACATGCCACGAAGGGCGAATCGGGATATCGTCGAGCGATGTGGATTCCGGGATGGGTGTATCGGGTGTACGGAGCCGCCGTGACCCGACGGCTCGACGCGGAGCGGCTTCCCGAACACGTCGCGCTCGTCATGGACGGGAACAGGCGCTGGGCCAGAGAAGCCGGATACGACAATCCGAGCGAGGGCCACCGTCGCGGCGCCGAACACGTCGAGGAGGTGCTGGGCTGGTGTGAGCGAATCGGGGTCCGGCATGTGACGGTCTACGTCGCCTCCTCGGACAACATCCGCAAACGGGGCGGCGAAGAGGTCGACTTCCTCATGCGGATGATCGAGGAGGTCGTCACGACACGCCTGACACGCCAAGGGAACCCATGGCGGTTGCACCTGGCGGGTCGCCTGGACGCCCTGCCGGACTCGACGAAGCACGCGCTCAAGACCGCTCGCGACGCGACCGCCGACCGCGATCGGCAGAACGTGACGATCGCGATCGGATACGACGGCCACGAGGAGATCGCGGACGCGGTGCGCTCGCTGATCGAGGCCGAGACGGCCGCCGGCACCGACATCGACGAGCTGGCGCAGCGTCTCACGCCCGCCGACATCGCCGCCCACATACAGACCGGGCAACAGCCTCCGCCGGACCTGATCATCCGCACCAGCGGCGAGCGCCGACTGTCCAGTTTCCTCCTGTGGCAGTCGATCCATTCAGAGCTGTACTTTTGCGACGTCTACTGGCCGGCATTCCGGCACGTCGACTTCCTCCGCGCGCTGCGCTCCTTCGCTCAACGACGACGGGAGTGACGAATCAGCAGTCGTCGGGGATGGGGGTCGGGTTTCGCTGTGGCCACGTCACACTCGTCACTCTCGGGGAACCGGCGCTGTCGAAGGTGAGGATCGGGATCGCCTTGTTGTCGACGTCCCCGGACTCGGTCATGGCGAGGCGGCCCGTCAGCCCGAGTGCGGCGCTGCAACCGACGAGCTGTGGGAGTGAGTTCTGTAGCGAGCCCGCCGTGGGACTACTCAGGTCGAACAGTCGGATCGCCTCGACGGTGAGGGTCACCGCGTCGTAGGACATGATGGCCTGGCCGTCGATCAGACGGTCGCGGCTTCCGAAGTAGTCCTCGTACGACTTCGCGAACTCGGCCATCGCGGAGCGGTGGCGCAGCAGCTCGTTCTCTTCGAGTTCGCCCGTGTCGACGCCCGGTTCCCATTGGTCCGGGTGCGCCAGGCCGGCGTACTCGATGGACAGGTTGCCCTTCCCCACGACGTCGCGCATCGTTGGCATGTCGGGGAAGTGGGACGCGTCGTCACCGGTCACGATCCGAATCGGCCGCGAGTGGCAGTTCCGCTGGGACAACTCGGTGACCAGGTCGGGAAGGTCGAGTGTCCCCCGTCCCGCGAAGAAGATGACGTCGGGCTTCTCGAAGCAGACGTTCCCGACCATGTTCGCGAAGCTCTCGACGACTCCCGCGTGCGAGGAGTCGTACACCTGCTCGGCGACGATCTCGTGTTCCGGGTCGGGGAACAGCTCGGTGAAGGCCGCGGCGAGTGTCGTGGAGTACGGGTCCTCGGGGTTGGTGTCGCGGATCAGCATCGCCGTCCCCACCTCGCGATCGGAGTGCAGGTAGTCCACGAGGGCTTGGACCTCGTCCGTGTTGTCCGGCGCCACCCGGAACGCGGAACCGATCTCGGACAGCACGTCGTCTGCCGTCATCACGGAACCGACCATGGGAATGTCATGCTCGGACAGGCTGCTCATCGCCGCGAACGTGGGCGTGTAGCTCGAATTGAGCCCGGCGACGGCGATCAGTCGGTCGGGCGGGTTGTCCTTGCGGGACACCAGATCCTCGACGACGGGCTTCCACTGTCGCCCGTCCTTCCCCGTGTTGGCGATGAGCAGGCGGATCATCGTCCGTCGCTGGTTGAGACTGTTGCGGTTGGCCTCCCGTTGAGCGAGGTACGCGCCTTGAAGCTGATGTCGGATCGCCTCGTCGTCCACTCGCTCGTCGCTGACGTCGATCGGAACCATGTAGGCGACACTGACCACATTAGAGGTCTTGTCGTTCGACGCGACCCAGTCGTTCTCCTTCTTGATCAGCCGGGTGACTTCCGCGATGCCGCTGTCGAAGACGTATGAACCGTCGGTCACACCGACGCACTCGTCGTCGGGACCGGCATGGACGACGTCGAAGTCGCCGCCGCATGTGCCGAAGTACCTGTCGACCCAGGGGAAGGCGGTCACCGCGGCTGGGACGACGACCGCCAGTCCCATTGCCGTGTAAGCGATCCAGCGTCGCCACTGGTACACCGTCACTCGTGGACGGAACACGCCGCTGCGGTCGACCCGCTCGTGTCGGACGTCTACGCGCATCTTGCGGGATGTGCCCGGACTCCGCGCCGGGGGTGTCTGGCCGCGCACTCTGGCGGCCAGCTCCGGGTTTCCCGCCAGCGCCGACACCAGCGTGGCCCGGCCTACCTCGTCGTTGTCGACCGCCCGGCGGGCGTCCGGGTGCGCGGCCATCGCCGAGGCCATGGCGTGCACGTCCTCGATGCGGTCCGCCGCCATGCGCAGCGCCCAGTCGATCGTGCGATCGTCCAAGGGGCCGACGTAGCCTGGCCCGGCGATGCGTCGGAAGTCGTCACGGGTCAAGCCGGGCAACCGCATCTTGAGTGTCCACTTCGCCACGCTTCCGGCGTCGCCGGCGCCCTTGGTGCTGGCGGTCCAATCGGCCAGGACCTCGTCGATCGTCGAGGCGCGTCCGCCGATGGTGTCCACCTCGTCCGACGTCGAGGCGAGGACGATGAGCGGCCCCCAGCCCGACCGGTCGGCGTGGTTCGCGTGGATCTCCGCCAGCCAGGTCATGAGACGGGCCGAGGGATGTTTGGGTTCGTCGAACCGCACGCCGTCGACCATGACCAGGCTCGCCGCGCCACGGGGGTACCGACGGGCGTACCTCTCCAGGTCCGCGAGCAGGACCTCGCACAGCAGCGCCTCGGCGTGCTCGACCCTAGTGTTGTCCACGTGGGACTGCCACAGCTCGGCGAGGCGCCCCGTCAGCGACGACTCGCCGAACCGTCGGCATTCGTCGAAGCTGCGTTGGATCTTCCGTCGCCACAGCAGGTACATCGGGAAGACCGCGAGCCGAAGGAGAAGGTCGCCGAGCCACAATGGAATCGAGAGCCAGCCCGGGAGCGCCGTCGGGGTGGTGTCGCCGAGCCCTCGAAGGCGGGTCTCCACCGAGTGCAGGCGTAGAAAGAACAGTTCGCGCAGGAAACGGTTGAGTCTCCGGTGCCGATCCGGGCCGCGCAGGTCGAGGGCCATGTCCGTCAACAGTGCGAAGCACACCTGGAAGGCCGTGAATCGACGAGCGCCGAAACGGCGTGCCTTCTGGTGCGTGCTGAGTCCACCGACGATCATCGCGAGCAGTTCCAGAACGCCGCCCTTGCCGGAGTCGCTGCGTTGCGGGGGCGGGACGGTCCCGACGTCCACGACGGTGCAGGGGCTGCGTCGGAAGGCTCGCACGGTCATGTGGAACGCGGTGGACATTCCGCTCCCGATCGGTGCCGCGAGCACGAGCAGGGGCCGGTCGGTTCGGGCGTGGGTGGGAGTCTCGGCGAGGGTGGGCGCGATGGATTCGCTGATGAGGCGTTGAGCGGACAGGGGGGTGCGCGGCGTCGGTTCAGTCATGCGGCTTCCATCCAGCGTTGTACATTCCTGGAAATGTCGTGCGCCGATTGTCTCACTATGTGACAACCGTTGCAGGACACGGAAACCAGACGAACAGATCCATCCCTTAAGTACACATTTGTCCGCAATCGGTGGACCTACTCTGGATCACGGCACTGTGTCGGGCCGGTTCCGCGTCCGCCCCGCCATGGCTCACCAGCGGTTGCTGGCCTCCTCGGCCCAACCGGTGAGCCCGGCGACGTCGACCCATACGCCGTCGTCGGTGCGCACACGGCCGTTGAACTCGCCGAAGCACTGGTGCGTCTCGTTGGCGACGACTCCCAGATTCGTGCGGGACACCTTCTCGTGGAACGGTTCCAGCGTCACGTCGACCCGCTCGCCGTGGATCCGCCACGGTCGGGTCCACTCCGCACGGTCGTACTCCCAGACGAGTTCCTCGCCGATCTTGTGCAAGCGCCCGTCGACGACGATCGCGTTCTCCGTGTAACCCGTGCCATCGGTCCACTTGCCACCGAACTGGAGCGACGGGCCACCCGGTTTCGATGCGGCGGCCCAGTTCCAGGTCACCGAGTACGGCCATTTGCCTCGGCCGTGGTCGAGGACCGCGAACGAGTCGTCGGCGGAGACCGTGAACTCCTCGTCGTTCAACCGCAGGGTGCCGCTGACGGGTCGACCGACGTCCTTGACCGTGAGCTGGAACCGACGCGGGCCCCAGGGAATGACGACGCCGAGCGACTCCCAGCCGTCCGGCAGGGGCACGTCCAGACCGATGTCGACACCGGGGGCCGTCGCCACGATGGACGTGCCGGCGGCGTCCTGATCGATCACGATCTCCACACCCCCGCCCCGCGCGACGACACGGCCGGCACCGGAACGCTCGGGTTGCGCCGTCCCCCGAGCCAACGGCACGACGACGTCCTTCTTGACGACCTCGGTCCCGGTGAGTCGGTCGAGCACGTAAACGCCGTGCAACCCGGCGTAGTCCAAGGACGACGCCACGATCCCGACGATGTGCGTCGGCGTCACGATTCCCCAATACTCCCAACGCTTTACACGGCCCCAACCGCGCAGATTGGCGCGATGCAGCGGACGACGGCTCCACCCGATCGCGGCGGGATTCAACCATCCGTTGGGAAGGCACAGGTCCACCGGCTCGATCAGTTCCCGTTCGCGCGTCGTCATAACGGGCGATTCTATTGCGCGGGGCCGGGTGGGGAGGTCAATCGGTCAGGCCGAAGATCTCGCGATACTTGCCGGTGAAGAGGTCATTGCCCTTGTACATCGCGGTCGTCTCCGCGTCGAGGAGCCCCACATCCGGACTGTACGAAACGCCTCCCTTGGGACCCAATGGAACAAGGAAGATCGGCTGAGTCGCCTCATAGGACTGGAGCGCGGCGGACTTGTCATTGATCAGCGCGCGAATGTTATTGGCGACGACTTCGGCCTGCTCCATGGCGACGACGGCGCTGTCGATGCCGTCGGTCGCGGCGACATCGCCAATGGAGAAAATCGTTTCCTGACGCGGAAGCCGCAACTCATTGGTGACGCTGAGATATCCGTCCGGACGACGGGCTTTACTGATACCGGACGACAGCATTCCCGACGCCGGTTGGCGGCCGAAACAACGGAACCAGATATCGGCGGTGATCTTTCGTCCACCCCAAGTCGTCGCCGTGAATGTCCGCGCTTCTCCCGCGACGGTCGGCAGTTGGTGACTGAGCGAACTGCCCAGGATCACTTGAACGCCCATTGCCTCCAACTGGCGATGAAGCTCGGCGCGCATATTCGCCGCGAGATCGCGTTTGAAGCCTTTGACGAAACTGCGTGACAGAATGTCCGCCGCCGGTTCGAGGATCGTGACGTCCTTGTCGGGCCACATCGTCTTGATCTCCCCGGCGAGCTCGACGCCCACGGGGCCACCACCGAGCAGCAGAACCCGGCCCGAGCCGTAGAGCGCCTGCGTGAGGACGTGGTAGCGCATCTTCGCCGCCGAGGACTGCAACTCGTCTACCTTCGCGGGGAACGAATACGTCGTACCCGTGGCGAGCACGATGTAGTCGGCGTTGATGGAGACCCCGGACGCCAACCGCACGCCCCAGCGGTCCACGGACACCACCCAGTCCCGCACGACCCGGCCATTCTTCAGCAATGTCTCATAGGGAAAGAACATTTGGTCGGCCCAGGTCGGATCGACGACGGCTCGCAGCGCAGCCACATTGTGGACGAACGCGTCCTTGGGGTCGATGAGAACCACGTCCGCGTCGGCGTCCAATGATTGGGCGACGGCGATACCGCCGTACCCACCACCAACAACGACAACCGTCGCAGTCATGAAGCGCTCCTCGCCGGTAAGGACCAAGAATTATGGAATTGCGACATAGAGATTCGTCCGATTCCAGGCGAATGTCAACCGCCGGAAGGGCCAATAAATCCCCCAAATCGCAGGAAAGATAACGAAACGATCTCCTGGTTAACTCGGTCATCACGAAAGCTTCCCGAGCGCTCCGGCCCGATGCCCAACGGTGACCGCGATGGTGACGGCCAGGCGTAGATAATCGCAGGCGAGGGGGCCTTCGGGCTATGGAATCGTGATCTCGACGGCGGCGTGTCCTCGTCACTCTCGCGCTGCGGCGCGACGCGACGTCGACCCGTCTCGTCGCCGCCGATCCGACGTGCCGGGAACGCCGACTTCCCCAACTAGACCATTGAGGACCATGGCACGACATCCAAATAACATTCATAGATCGACATGACTCGACATATACCGTGCGCGCCCCGGTCCACAAGGTCTCCGGCCCCGCCCCGCCGCTGAACGCGCCCTCTCACGATCGCGCGAGGCTTGACAGTGCTCGCCCGCGCTGGTAGACGATGACAGGTACTTCTAGAGTCTGCGAGGAATCACGTGAGCATCATCGAAGAGTTCGCCGTTGTCCGGGCCATCATCGACGACGGCACCCCGCTGAGCCGTCGGGAGCGACCGGCCGTGACCGATGTCCGCGTGGTCGAACTGGCGTCCGGCACCCTGTCGTTCGCGGCGCGTCGGCGTTTCCCCTCCGACACCGACACCACCGAGATCGCCTCGTACGCGGTCGACCTCCCGGCACGGCTGGCCGAGGCGGGCATCCCGGTGACGCCGCCGGTCGTCGAGGCCCTGATCCGCGCCGCCCGAGGCGAAGCCGAGCTCGACGGCGTCGACGCGCGGCAGGCAAACCGCGCGCTGGTCCCGGTCGCGCACGCCCTGCTGGAGGACTGCGACCTGTCCGAGGCCGACAAAGACGCCGCCTCCATGCGCATCGTCCACGCCACCCGCGGCTACCGCTGACGGCCCCCTGCGGGAGCCATCACCCGGGCTCCCGCAGCGTCACGCCGTCCGCGCGACCGCGGTCGCGAAGGCACGGCCGACGGCGCCGACCCCGTACCGGTTCACGAGCGCGAGGTAGAACAGCGGGGGCGCGATCGTCGTCCACTGGTCTCGCTGCCGCTGATCCAGCATGAAGGCGAGAACCGATTCCGGGGTGAACGGAACCGCTTTGAACTCGGTGTTCTCGAAACGGTCCTGGATGTCGCGCGACATGATCTGGGACAAGGTGCTCCAGTCGACGTCCATGTAGGCCACGAAGTACGCGCCCCACTGGCAGTTCCGGGTGTCGACGAACACCGCGAGCATGCGCAGGTCATAGTCGCCGAAAACGCCGAGCTCCTCGCGCATGCCTCGCCGGACGACGTCGAACAGGTTCGGCTCCCTCCTGCCCACGGCGTCCAGGCTGCGGGAGAGGCCCTCGTTGACCGACGAGTTCCACAAGCCCGGTTGGGATCCGATCGTGCCTGCCCTACGGGCGATCACGACTCGCGAATCAGACGTGACGACGGCGACGTTGACGCCGAAGCTGTTGCGCATGAACGCGGGAACGTCGTCGTGATGCCGTCCATCCAGAAAGCGAGAGCGAAGAGTCGTGCCGTCCCGAAGCGGAGTGTCGAGCCGCTGGGTGGCGCGGAAATTGTAGTAGTCGGATCGGCTCAGTTGCAGCTGTATCCGCGAGTACCGCTCCTCGTCGTCTCGATCGACGACGACTCGTTCGACGGCGTAGCGAGGGTTGTTCCAGAACGCGTTCTCCCCGGCCGCGCGCTTGCGGTCCTGTTCCTCGGCGATCTCCGCGCGCCAGGCGGCGAGTTCGCCCGTCAGTTGTATCTGCCTGTCCAGCACGGTCACGGTGACATTCGATTCGAGGATCGGGTGCGCGCCGTCACCGTCGATGATGGATATCGGGGAGGACAGCGGTCCGATCCGGAACCCGTCCTCATGAGAGACGACGAGCTCCGGCAGAACCGGCGTGATCGAATCCGCCGCTCCGTCCACGTTCACCGAGGACGTTGCGACGTGGGCGCGGTTGCGCACGAGGACGAGCTCCTCGTCGAGGTCCGTTCCGCTCAGCGAGCGCGGCATCGGGATGAGCTCGTCCTTCCGTCGGCCCGCGTTCAGGCGAGTGATCCGGGCCTTCACGGCGCGCTGGAGTTGGGCGACCGTCAAGCGTTCCTCGGCACCGGCGATCCCCTCGTACAGCACGTGCAGCAGCGCTCCGGTGAAGGCGGTGTGCTCTGCCTCCAGCGGGGCCTTGGCCGATTCCGAACCCCCGCAGGCGACCCACGTCGATATGCGCGGGCCGCGAATCTGTTCGGCGAACCGCTGCGCCTGATCCCCCATGTCGACGATTCGCGCGCTGTAGCAAGCGTCGATGATGGAGAGTGCGTCGGTACCCGCCCCGTCTATCAGGCTTCGCAGCTGCTTACCTTGCAGGGAACCGAAAGCGGCCCGATCCGGGCGTGACCGCCTCGTGGCGAGGTAGTAGTCGCCGTCGTCGAGCAGCCCGTGACCGGCGTAGTAGAACAACAGGAAGTCGTCGACCTCCAGGTTCTCCACGACGTCCGCGATCGCGTTCAAAGTGTCGTTCGAGTCCGTGGCCTCGATGACCGTGACGCGTTCCTCCGGCACACCCCAGAGTTCCGGCGCCGAGAGCGCGGCGCGCAGCCGCTCCACGTTGAAGCGCGCTCCGGGTATCCGCTCCAGGCCGGGGTTCTCGTAGTCGCTCGCGTACACGAGGATCGCACGGACTCGGCGCGCTTCGACCTCAAGCATCGGTGTCTTCCTCGCTGATCAGCAATCGGATGGTGTCCTCCAGTTCCCTACGGCTCACCCTGCGGGCAACCGATATGGAGATCTCCATCCTGCTGTTCTTGAGGTGAATGGTCGAGACGCGACGCCGCACGCCGAGCCAGGTCGCGATGATTCCGGCGACGGCCGCGATCACCTCGGAGGACAACAGGGTCATCACCAGTTCGGTGGCGCCGCCCATCGAACCCGGGACGGGCGGGGTCGACACGGTCGAGGACCGGACGCCCTTGGGCGAGGAGCGCCGCAGTTCTCCCGCCAGCGCGTCGACGTCATGGATCGGATGGGGGCTGTCGAGTCGGATACTGAACTGCACAGTGCCTCCGCTGAGTCGAGCGGCCGGAGAGACCGGGATCCCGGCTTCCAGAGTAGCAATGAAGTCCAATATGGGTGTAGTCCACGAATCGGTCGTTAACTGTTGGGCGCCAATCAGTCCAGGGCCTGTTCGGCGTCGAGGGACCAGGTGAAGCCGAGGAAGCCGACGAACGCGGAACCGGCGACGATCAGGTTGCCGTCGACGACCGCGCAGGCCGTCGAATCCGGGCTGCCCGTGTGGCCGAACGTGCCGCCCTCGACGGCGTCGAGGGAGTACTCGGCGATGAGGGAGCCGGTGGCGACGTCCCACACGTAGAAGACGTCGTTGCCGTCGGCGGAGACGGCGACGACGCGGTCGCCCCACATCGTCACGTCCATCGCGGCGATGTCGGCCGTGTGCTCGGTGAACTCGACGACGCGCTCGCCCGATCCCATGTCCCACACCTCGATCGGGCCACCGGGCGTGTTGGTGAGGACGATCGGGCTCTCACCGTCGGCGGAGGCGCTGGCGACGTGCCACGCGACCTCCTGCTCGCCGCCGCCGAGCTTCACGGAGTCGACGAGTTCACCCGTCCCGAAACTGCGGATCTGACTGATGGGCTTCAGGTCCTTGTCGAGCCCGCTCAGGACGACGCGCGCCGTGCCGTCGATCGTCACGACCCGCATAGACCCCGTGTCGATCCCGACCGTCCACTCGTACTTCATGTCGCCGGTCGCGAGGTCCCACACGTAGACGGTGGTCTTGCGGTCGTCTTCGAACCCCCAGGTGGTGGCACCGACGACGACGGGCGCCCCGTCGAACTCGCCAGTGGCGAGCATCCCGACCGTGCCCATGTCGGGGACCTGGATGTCGCGGATCTGCGCGCCGTCCGCCGGGTCCCAGATCAGAACCTCTGAGCCCCAGGCGATCGACGCCATGACGGTCCGGTCTTCGAGCTTCGCCGACGCGACGGCGGTGATGTTGTCATGGGTCTCGTCATGGCCCTCGAAGGTGCTGATGTCGTCGCCGGTAACGGCGTCCCACACTCGGATCGGGTCGGTGTGCGCGCCCGTGACGACGACCGCGCGGCCGTCCACATCGATCACCTCTATGGCCTCAATGGACCACTCGTGGGCGGCGTAGACGGCGTCCGGCGCGGTGCCTGAGTTCTCCTCCGAACCCTGGTTGCTGCCTGGCGGCGTCCCGGTGCGGCCGTCGTCGGCACCGCCGTCGTCCTGGGTCAGCCACGGCACCAGGATGATGACACCGATCAGGACGACGGCCCCGACGGCGGCCGCGGCGAAACGGCCCCACCGTTCGGAGCTCGCGCGCGGCGGCGCGGGCGCGAACGGAACCGGTGTGTCGACCGGAACGGCCTGAACCGGCATCGGCTGCGGCGTCATCGGTTCGGGCGGCGCCACGCTCACCGGCGACACCATCGTCGGCGGCGAGACCGGTGGGGAGGGCGTGTACGCGAAAGGCGTGAACGGCGGGCCGACGGCGGACGGCGGCGGTGTGACCGGCGCCGAACCCTCGGAGACCACACCCATCGCCGACAGCAGCGCGCCATGGGCGACGACCTGCTCGATCTGGTCGACGACGACCGGCGCCGTCCCGAGTTCACGGTGCAGCAGGGTGGCCACCAGCGGCATCCTGCTGGAACCGCCGACGAGGAACAGTCCTGCGATGGCGTCCTCGGGCTGCCCCGACGCCCGGACGACCGCGTGCACGAGCCGCACGGCCCGCGAAAGCATCGGGCCGGTAAGCTCCTCGAGCTCCTCCCGCGTCAGGTGGACATCCATATCGAACAGTGGAAGATGGAGGTCGGCGCTCGTCTGACGGGACAGGCGCTCCTTCACCAGACGCACGTCCTCGACGAAGGTGCGACGAAGACGCCGGTCGGTCGCGGTCGTCGGGGCGAGGAGACGCTCCCACAACTCGGGCCGGTCGAAACGGGCCCGCAGGAAGCTGATGATCGCGGCGTCGACGTCGACGCCACCGAGGTCGTTCAACCCGTCGACCGAGAGGACGTCGAAGCCCGTCTCGGTGCGACGCACGACGCTCGCGTCGAAGGTCCCGCCGCCGAAGTCGTGCACGACGACTGCCGAACCGACGGGGATGTCGTGTTCCAGGTACTGCGCGAAGTACGTCGCGGCGGCGACCGGTTCGGGCACCAACAACGGTTCCGGCAGCCCCGCCGCCTCGGCCGCGTCCTGCAACGCCAGGCGCCGCGCGGAACCCCACGCCGCCGGGTACGTCAACGTGACGACGGACGGCGCCTCGCCAAGAACCTGGACGCACTCCCGGCGCACCCGGTCGAGCACGGCCGTGAACAGGGCGACGATCGGGATGTCGTGCGCGCCAAGCAGAACCGAGCCGTCGTCGATGCGGCGCTTCGGGTTCGGTTCGAACGATGCCGGGTCCGTCCGAGCCGAATCAACCGCGTCGCGCCCGACGAGCAGCGAGCCGTCCGCCGTGGCGAACACGGCCGACGGCAGCAGCGGGGACGAGTCGAACAGCAGCGGCTCGACTCGTCCGTCGACGCGCCGTACGACGGCGACGGTGTGGGACGTCCCGAAATCGACGCCGAGGAAGGAACGAGGGGTGGTACTCACCGCCAGATTGTAAAGCTTGCGCTCTCCGGTCGAGTCCTCCGAGGCGAGCCGTGGGTTGGTCGGCGGGTTCGTCGACACACCACGGAATCCCTGCGTAACGCCATCCCGCCGCGCAAACCCATCGCGTGTCCGTCGTTCCCGGGCAGGAGTGCGAATCCGACGACGGGACGGCCGATGCACCAGGTCGGTGGCGCCGCTCAGGATCAAGACGCGGCGCCATTCCACAGGTTCCTGATCGAGGTGACGATTCCGTTCGACCGGCGAGCGGAGCCGCAGCACCTAAACACCGTCCGGTCCCGGCCACGATCTGCCGGTTCGGTTGGAGGCGAATGGATGTCGGCGCATGTACCGGCGGAGGCCGTGATCCTGCTCGGTCAAGCCCCGAAGAACATGACGAACCCGACCACGAACCCGACGGCGAGGAGAACCACCAAGGCGACAATGAGAAGGCCATCGGCGTCCGTGCCCAAAATCGGCTCCTCCTCCTCATCTGGTTCGGGTCGTCCCGGCGACTCGGGCGCGCGACGCCTGCGGACGACCGGGATAGCGGCGCCGAGCCGAAACGCCAGTGAGGACGTCGATGGGGACAGATCGTGCCACGAACCGTCGGCGCGCACCGCCGCGTCGAGCACGTCGCGGGAAGTGATGGCTCCGTCGGTCCCGGTCCCCACGATCGACGCGAGTTCGACGCCGTAGCGGGTCGCCAATGCGCGCACCCAGGTCGGTGCCCACACAACGCGAGGAGACTCGATGCCCGGATCCAGCAGGAGTGTGGCGTCGACGTCGAGACGTGTGGTGGACTCTCCGAGCGAGTTCTGGTGATCGATGAGCGTCGCGCCCGTCGATGTCGCCTGTTGGTGCGCCTTCAAGCTGGATGCGAAGCGCTGCAACACGATCCGACGTTCGGGAGAACCGGCCGGAGACTCGGCACAGACTCGATCCCACCAATGCGCGTCGAGAGCGCTCGCGAGCGACCCGTGTCTCGCGCGGTCGACGGCCCCCTCTATTCGGAGAGGTTCGTCGATTGTCGACACGGTCGGTGGGTTGCGTCGGATCAACCGGTGAAGGTCGTCTTGGCGTGCGCTGATGAGCGAGTGAACGCCGCCCGGCCACGGTCGCGCCTTCGGGGGAACACGACCGATCGCGTCGAGGAGGCTCGACGGGGTGAATCGGCGCGCGGGGTCTTTGTGCAGGCAGCGTTCGACGAGGACTCGCGTCAGTGGGGGCACGCCCGCCAACGCGGGTTCTTTGTAGACGATTTTGTATAGGAGCTGCGCTGCCGATGCGCCGGAGAAGGGGCTTTCCCCGGTCGCTGCCGTCGTGAGTACGGAGCCAAGCGAGAACATGTCGCTGGCGACGGTCACCGCTTGGCCCTCGGCCTGCTCCGGCGACATGAACTCGAGGGATCCGATCACCTGATGTGTGCCGGTGAGTCGGGTCGAGTCGACGGCGCGGGCGATACCGAAGTCGATGAGGCGTAGGCCCTCGTCGGTGAGCAGGATGTTCGACGGCTTCAGATCACGGTGAACGAGATTGACGCGTCCGAGCTCGGTCAGCGCTGAAGCGAGGCCCGCCGCGAGGCGCAGCACCGCGTCTTCGGGCAGCCTCCCCATGTGTCGCAGCACTTCGGACAGTGGAACTCCGGGGACGTATGCCGACGCGGACCACGGGATGGACGCGTTCACGTCGTGGTCGATCACGGGGGCCGTGAACGCGCCGGAGACGCGGCCCGAGGCGGCCACTTCTCTGCGGAATCGTTGTCGGAACTCGGGATCGTCGGCGATGTGCTCGTGAATGCGTTTGACGGCGACGAGTCGCCCGTCCGGGCCACTCCCGAGGAAGACTCTCCCCATTCCACCGTGGCCGATCCGGGCGAGGAGCCAGTATCTGCCCACCTGACGCGGATCTCCGGACGCGAGCGGCGTCATCGAACCTCCCCACACATCACGACCCTGACCTCTCGCGCACGTCGACTCCATTTGAGACCGGCCACGCCATCGCACACCGCCGTGTCGGCCACCGCTCACCCTATCCCCCGCCGTCACCTCACACCGTCCCCCGATTCTCATCCGGTTCGCTAGAACGGTGCGGTACACGGGCGATGCGCGGGGTGTCACCGCCAACGGCTCGATGAGTCGCCGTACGCGGCGACACCCTTGCCCCGCAGACGAAACCGCCGCCCGCCAAACCGAAAGACGTGTCGCCACCGCCAGGACGCGACGCATCCCTGCATCACCGGGTCTATTTCTTCTTCCAACGGATCGGTTGCGGTAGCACACCGTCGCTCCAAAGCCGATCAAGCCTGACGAAAAGCCTGGACAAGCTCGTGTCGAACTCCTCCCATGCCACAGGATCCAGCTCGCGCCACGGATCCGTGATGATCAATCCTCTTGGCAGAGGCCCCATAGAGCCGCACATTTTGCGACAGGATGCGCACCACGTATAGCTGAATACAGCAGGCCGACCAGCGCGTTGCGTATTTCGTAGGTAACAACGAATCGCGCATACTCCGCACGAAGGGCAAGGCGATTCGGACTGATCCTGCAGAAAGTTTCGCCCTACCCCGAGAGACTCGATCTCTTGGGAAGAGAACGCCCGGGGTTTGTTCATATGTGTCTCCATGTAAATGAATCTTTCGTCCCGTGTGGTTGACGGTGATGGCGCCGACGATGGCATTGCATTATTCGGTCACGTCTCGAAGTACGTTTTCCCACCAAGGCGGAGCAATCAACTCCGGAGCGGTCTGCGTCACGTGCAACCAGGACACCGCATCAGGGTCCGAGTAGTCCATTTTCACCGAGAACGTTCGATCCGGATATCTGGCCTTCAGACACGCGCTCCACGTCGCCTCCAATGCTCTCCCGTGGAGGCATATCTCCATGGTTGAGTTGGGACCGGCGCTCGATGGACGTCGAGGCGACCGTCCGCGTCGAGGGCTGGTGCGTGCAACGGAAGTGCTGCCAGAGCCGACCAACTAGCGGATCATTCCACTCTACGGTGCACCATCCGAACCGTCCGCATCGGACTTAGGCGCGGGCGCGCGAGAAAAGTCGTGCCGATGTGGGCGGTGGTGCTTGACATCGACTACACACCATGCGCTACCGTTGCCGAGTGGTCGTCACACTGCGTAATGCGGGGGCGAACACTCCACAAGAGTTCCTCGCCGATCTCCCGAACACGGAGGCCGGACGTGGAGACATAGAACGACCGGAGCGGTCGCGCCTGCAAGCAATGCCCGCTCCGGTCTTGAGAGAAAGGAGGTTCCCGTCATGGACGGAAACCAGCCCTCTGCGGTACCCATTGTGCCAGCCGGGTGACAACCCGGCTACCCGATACCGCGCGGTCCCGCCGAGGAGCCTTTCACTCTCGGCTTGACCTGCGGTAACGATCGACCCGCCACCGCCGCACACCAGCACGGGTCGACCTCACCCCCGCGCGTCCATCGACGAACACGCGGGGTCCGGATGGTCGGGGGCCTCGACGCCCCCACCGCACTCCCCACGCCGCCACCGGCACCCGCCGCCTCGGCGCTGCGGCCCCTGGCCGTGCCGCTCCGCCCGGCGCGACGCGTGCGGCGGCGAGCCTCGGGGCCTTCGACGCCCCCGACCGTCCACACACACCATCATCGACCGTCCGTTAGGGATGACGCGCGCGGTCGACACTCCGTCCTCTTTGGGGGTTCATCGTCATGCCCGTCTACGACCCTGCCCACGACCCGATAGTCGCCGAAACGCCGTACCGACGGCCGTCCACAGCACGGCCCGGCCGTCCGGCGATCGCACCGGCCACCACCATCGACGAACCCGCGCCAGAGGAGGACCCGGCCCGCTCCCTGGGATCGTTCGCCCTCGGCGCCCGGCTCATCGTCGCCACCTACATCGGGCGCGGACACGCGAGTCTCGTCCTCCTCGCGCCCGGCGGCGCCGTGTCCGATCCCGTCGGCGTGATCACCGGCGTCGACACCGCCGTGCCGCTCCTGTTCACCCAGCCCGCCCAGCGCCACTGGACGAGCGAGCCCGCCACCGCGTGGTTCCTGACCCGCACCACCGTCGACCGATATCGCAGCACGCCCAACCCGCCCACGCACCCGACCGGTGCTCCGATACCGGCCCGCCCAATAGAAACCCACCACCGACGCGCGACCCCGACAACGCGGCCAGCCGACGCCNCCCGCCCCTACGCACCACCCGCAGCCAACCCCGACCGGCCCGATCCCCACGCACCGTCCGGGCCCCGCGCTCCGTCCGGATCGCGCGTCGAACCCACCAACGTTGACTCGAATCCGCGTCCGGTGACCGATCCCGATCCGACGCCGCCCATGGGAAGTCGGCGAGCGCGGAATGCCGTTCCACCAGCGCAACTCGACTCGCCGTCACCGCGAGACGCGCGTGCCCGGCCGAAGGGTGCCGAGGCATGACGGCCTTCGCGCTCGCGCCACACGTCGACGCCGACAGTCACGAATGGGTGCCCGACGACGATCCACATCGGCGACGCCTCGCCCGGGAGCGCGTGCGTGACGCGGCGATCCGGCAGCGTCGCCGGCCCAAGGCCGAACCGACTGATTCGGAGTGGGACCGCCTCGGGTGGCGTGAACGCGTCCTCAACGCGCACCGCGACCGGGTCGAGGCGGCGCTGGCTGAACGCCGCGAACGGGATCGGACGCCGCCACTCGTGCTGCGCCCCAGCGGGACTGATGCGTCGTCGTCCAGTGAGGACCTGCCGTCCCGCGCCAACGAGCATTGGCGCAACCTCGCGCGTCGGATTCTCGCCCGGGCAGCCGTCGACGCTCCCGAGTTCGACTGGTGGGCACCACCGGACAACACGCCCACACCGCGACCGGAACCGGAACCCGGACCGGCCCACCCCTTCGAGTTCCGGAGGCCACTCAGCATCCCGCCCAATGAGGAAAAGTCGCGCTCGGAGCGACCGATCCCGCCGCACCGTCAGCAGCAGCCGAACCCGTCCGACTCACGTACGGCGGTCGAATCCGAACACCTTCCACGATGGAACCTCGTACGACGCGTCCTGTTGTGGCTGTTCGGGGTGGGGCTGTCCCCGCGTCCGTTCTGGTGGGCGAAGACGTGCCGTGACTGCCGAGCCGACTGGCCCTGTCGGCCACTAGTCCGATCGCTGCACGAGCGATACCCGACGCTGAGCCCCGCCGACACGCGGCGACGCGATGTCGAACTGGAACGGCTGTCTCACAAGCGAAGCCACTCCGATTCGCGTGTCGACCACAAGCACCGTCGACGCCCGATCCGAAACCTCAACACCACACTGACCTGACCCTCCCCCAAGTCCCGGCGGTGGCAGGCAGCACCACCGCCGGGACGCCCAAACGAACTCGTCCCCCCACACCTTCCGCATGAACCGCCCCCGACACCTCCCCGAGACCGCAACCCTCTACGGCATGGTGCATCTACCCGAACCCATCACGAAGTCGCCGCCACCTTCCGAAGACCGCAACCCTCTACGGCTTGGTGGGGCGACGAACGAAACCGCCACCCGAACCACAAACAGCAACAAAGACCCACCAAGCCGCAAAACCCAACCACCACGCCATCCGAGCACTGCGCAACATCACCCCACCAAGCCGAACCCCCGCGGTTCCCCACTAAGAATGTCCACTAAGCAAACGCCACCACCGACGGCCCGTCAACCCGAACCCACCACAACGCCGCCACCTTCCGAAGACCGCAACCCTCTACGGCTTGGTGGGGCGACGACGAAACCGCCACCCGAGCCACGAACAGGAACAAAGACCCACCAAGCCGCAAAACCCAACCACCACACCATCCGAGCACTGCGGACCCTGTCCAAACCGTCTCACCAATCCCAACACCCAAGCCGGTGCGTCAACCCGCTTCGATGAGGAGGTCGTAGATGGCGGCACCGAGGTCGATCAGGTATTCGTTGAAGGCCGCCTCGTCCGGAATCGTCCACAGTGCAGGAAGGATCATGACGCGGGCGGATCCCTGATACCAGTGCATCGTCAGGGTGTCCACCTCCTCCATGGCGACCAGCCCACCCCGCGTCCACGCCCGCGCCTCGGACTCCTCGACCACCGTCATTCCAGCGCATTCCGAGTCGAAGAAGCATTCACCCACGTTGGATTGACCGTTGACGCGGTCGATGCTTACGGTGATGGCGATCGTTCCCTGATACGCGTTGGAGGCCCCGTCACCGGTGAAGACGATGTTGCACGATCCGTCCTCGGTCGTGTCGGTGCGATTGACTCCGGCGTCGTCCATGAGCATCCAGGTGGTGCCGTCACCGATTATCGCGGCGAGTTCGGCCTCGTTGACCGCGTCGCAGACGCTGCCGGGAATGCCGAAGTACGGGCCGAGATCGGCTTCCTCCTGTGTGGCGCCGACCGTGTCCTCATAGGCGGGATAGTCGGAAGGCTCCGGGGGACCACCGCCGGTCCCGAGCACGACGGCGAGGACGGCGATGAGGGCGGAGACGAGCACGGCACCCACGACTACTCCGGGGGACACCCGAGGCGACGGACTTCCCGATATCGACGAAGGGAAGGCATCGATGCGAGGACCATACCCGGAACCGAACGATCCACTGGGCGGCAACGATTGTGGCGTCAGGTTCCGCGCGGGCGCCATCGGATTTCCGGCGTGGACCGGATGGGCCGGGGGCGTCACGGGAACCGAATCAGTGTCGACGGTCGGCGGGATCAGCTGCACCGGTGCCGCGAGCGCACCCGACGTCATGGGCTGAGCGGCGGGGGCGTCTGACGGCGTCGATCCGTCGCGTTCCTCCGAGGAGGACGAGCCTGCGTTCGGTCGGTTCGTGTCGGGACGTGCCGGGGGTCCCGAGTGCGCCGATAGGAATGAGGCGTCCGTTGAGGATGGACTGGCGGCCGGGGCCGTCGATCGCGGTGAAACGTCAGCCGTCCCGTCGATCGCGTGTCGCGGAAGGTCAATCGCAGGCTGCGGCTCAGCGATTGGCGCCGTCGAACCGTCCGGAAGCGCGACGCTTGACCGGTGAAAATCATCTATTGGGGACGATGCAGCGCAGTCGAGTGCGGGCGTCGGCGCCGCGACGTCCGCCTGCTCCCCACCGTTCAGCTCCGCGAGCGCCCCGCTCGCGATGGCGAACTGAGGGTCGTCCATGACGACGGTCGCGATGCCGGTCTTCTCACCGAGAAGCTTTGCCACCATCGGCATCTGGCTGCCGCCTCCGATGAGGATGATCGCGGCGACCCGCTCGGCGGGCAGGTCCATGCCGTGGATCGCGGTGTAGGTGGAGCGGACGGTCTGCCCGATGACCGGCTCGACCGTCTCCTCCAGTTCCAGTCGAGACAGTCGCACATCACGGTCGAAGCCGGACCACACGACGACGGTCTCGTCACGACGCGAAAGCTGCTCCTTCGCCTGCCGCACCGCCGCGTACAGTTCGCGACGCGACGACGGGTCGATGATGTCGGCCGGCTTCTCCCAGTCGGTTTCGGCGCGTACCAGCAGGTACCGGGCAAGCGCCTCGTCGATGGCGAGACCACCCAGGTCGTCGCGGCTGTCCGCGACCATCATGTCCAGGGCGGCGCCGTCACGCCTGAAGACGGTGACGTCGAAGGTTCCTGCCCCGAGGTCGTAGACGGCGAGAGCGTGCCCGTCCGCGAGCTGCCCGGCCTGATCGAGATAGTGCCGCACGGCCGCGAGCGGTTCGGAGACGAGGGACGGCGCCGGGATTCCGGCCTGTTCGGCCGCCCGCGTCAATGTGGCTCGGCGGGCGGGACTCCACGTCGCGGGGACGGTGAGAACCACCGGGACAGTGGCGGGGCCCGACGGGAGGACCTCGTCCTTGACTCTCCGAAGCACTGCGGCGAGGGCGTGGACGACTTCGATCGCATCCTCACCGAGATCGATGCGACCGTCGTCGATGTGCCGCTTCGGGTGCGGCTCATATCTTTCCGGCAGCCGTTGTCCATCGATCCGGGCATCGAGGCCGGTGGACAGCGACCCGTCGTCGCGGCGGAACACACCCGACGGCAGTTGCAGGTTGCCGTCGAACACATGAAGACGGTGGTCGCCGTTCGCGCGGCGCACGCTCACGACGGTGTTCGCCGTCCCCAGGTCGATCGCGACGCCGCTGACAGGTATTGGGCCATTCATACCGGGAGGCTACAGCGCGTCGACAAGAGACAACACGGGCGAAGATCCACATACGACCCCCAGCGCTTGAGCCCTTCCATCCCAGCCGATGTCACGTCACGCCGATGCTCTTCAGCCCATCACCTGAAGCTGGCGGCTCGCGTCGTATGTCAACGAGATCATCGAGTTCCAAGGCAGGCAATCGTTGGAGATGGAAGTCCGTGTCACAGATCAGGGGATGGCGTCCGAGCCGTATTCAGCCATGTCGGCTTCTTGCTTCCTCAAGAACTCAGCCGCTCTCTCATGAAAACGCGCGATCTTCTCCTGCAAGTCGAACGGACTCTCGACGCGAAGCAGGATCCTCTTCATCTCGGGCAGCGAAATCCCAAACGCTTTCACAATGACGTGCGCGGATCGCAACGGACTCAGTCCCTTGTGTCTAAGGACTATCATTTCCGTCTCGGCATCGGCAGCGTTCCCCGCCTGGATCCGCTCCGACAGCTCCGAGACGATCAAATCCACTTTGAACTGATCATGATCCATTCCACGATCTCCTCGGATTCTCCTGCCTCGCCCGAACCGCCGACGTCAGCACAACGTGCGCTCATTGACTGTCTTCCGCCGGGAGGAGTTCGGTTGCGGTGGTGAGGATGAAACCCTCGCCGTCGTAGATACCCGTCAGAATCGCGAGCAGCTCACCGTCATCGCTTCGCAGCCACTCTTCAGGACACTCCGGCTCAGGACCCGAACCCGACCAACCCAAAACCACCGCATAATACAAAAAGGTCGTGTCGTGGGACATGATGGTCTCCCACAGGTCGTCTGGTCCGGCCGAGACTGAGCACGATGCGAACATTGCCTCGTGACATTCAACAACGACCATCGAAGATTCTGGTGCCGGATTCACCAACGCTGCCTTGAGCGGCAACTCAACGAACAACCGTCCTCGAGGAAGCTGATCCTCCAGGAACGAGACGAGCACGTTTGCGTATCCGTCGGGTGCTTCCCGAAACTGCGGCTTCCCCCACCTGAAATCCCGAGCCACCTCCACAGGCAACGACATCGGCGCGATCACCACCGAACCCATACCAGCAACGGCCTCATCGTCCAATGCCCAGGCCAAAGCCCCATACCCACGGAAGTCCTCCAGGCTATACCGAAACGCCTCAACACCAACACCATGAACAAATGCCACGACAGCTCCCCGTTACTGACCATTTGGGACCGATACGTACACCCTGAAGGACTCGGTGCTGGACGCTATCAGGCGACACGCAATCATGCAGATCAATTTCAGGCGTGACCCGTGGCCGCGCCTGCCCCAGGTGGACAGGTTTGGTGACCTCTTGTACCTCCAAACAGTGAAACCTTTGCATGTCTGGCGGCCGGGTTCGGTGTGTCGACATCAACGGTGTACCGCCCGAGCCATCACCGTCATCAACCACACAGGTAGAAAACCCTCATGGAGTCTAAAGAGTCGGTTTCGCGTGAGCGGCAGTCGTTCTGGTGTCGTAGACGAGGTCTTGTGGTGGGTGTGGCGGCGATCGTGGCGGTGGGTGCTGGACTGTTGTGGGTTAACAGCAAGTCGGTGGCAGAGTTGACGCGGGAGGAACGTATCGATCTTGCGAACCAGTGGTTCTATCTTCACGAGCAGGGTGTTCCACAAGAGAAGGTCCGACTGGCCGACGGGGCATACGTCAGAGGCGAAGAGACGATCCGGATCGTTGGCGAGCCCGAGTATCGGTTTGACGTGGATGGCGACGGTGCTAAGGATGTTGCCGCGGTATTGGAATCGACGAAGGAACCTCGCTGGCAGGCCGTTTATCTCTGGACCGTGACACCGGAATCCGTAACTCCTGTTGAGTGGCCCGCGTCATGGCAGTGGACCTGCGCAGCCGAGAACCATGAGTACAGTGATGGCCTCACGATCTGGGGGCTCGAGAAGGGTCCCGGTATTGATGTTCTACGGAGTGCCCAGAACGTGTGCGGCGCCGATGTCGGTGACGTCTCTGAAACGCACGCGTTCATAGGGATGCGTGACGGTATCCCGATCTTGATACGTGATGAGGGACTGACTCGACATGCTACGGAAACGTGCGTCGGTGGAGAACCCTGGATTCGTAGTTCCGACACCGATTTCATCGACATAACCGAGTCGACGACACCACTGCTCCAACCACGGGATGGTGCACCACCAGTCAGCGGGCCAGACGAAGATCCGAAGGAACGCTACCCAGATGACCAGGAGCCGGTGCGCATCCGCTTCCTGATTGACCCCGCCAGCAACCCCGACCCCGCCTACCTAGAGGTCCATAATGGATATGTTCCGGCCGTGGTCGACTGGTGGAGTTGGGGTGGTTGCGGATGGGTTCCCTGGGACACGGTCAAACCGGTCATCGACGCACACACCGACTGACCATCCGCTCAAAGCGGCTGTTTGTGCAGCGCACAGGAAGGTCAGAAGGACAGCAGCATCGGCGGGTTCGGTGTCACATCGAGCCCATGAACCCCGCCCGGCCGACATCCGCGCCGCGAGGTCTGAAATAGATGGATCAGGCCTCTTCGGACCATTGTTTGGAGAGGTCCTGTGCTTCCGATAGGTAACGATCGATGTTCTGCTGGGCGTCCTCGGATTGAAGGACGATCTTCCGAATGACCTGATACCGCGCCGCGAGAGTGTCCTCCGGGGTGACCTCGTTGAGAAGGTCCTCCTCCCCACGGAACGCGCGGATCGTCGCCTCGATGGCCAGCGGTTTGATGGCGGAGTCGGCATGACGATAGTCGTTGCGCATCTCGTTCACGAACACGAGAATGCTCGCGTGGTCCGCGGTGCTGCCGAAGCGGTGGTCGAGCATGACGCAGAACAACGCCGTCACCAGATCGTGGTACGCCGCGCCATCGGAATCCGGGACCTCACCACTCAAGCGATTGGCGGTCTCCAGATCGCCCAAAACCAAGGCCTTCAAGACTTCCCGATACTGAGGCACCGTCACTCCTACTCCGACCAATCCGCCGCGGCTTCGCTTCGGTCGCGACAGCGGCCAACACTACCGGCGCCCCACATCCATCCGCAGTTCCGGCGCGGGTCGCGCGCTCCCGCTTGGCGTGGGGGCTCATCCGGATACGGCCCACCTCAAGTCCGGTACGACCGCCAAACTAAACGTCCGCGGATAGCTGGGGCGCCCCGTCACGTCTGCGAGCGGGGTGGTCGTCGCCGGCACCCACAACCCCCTGCCCGAAACTTCAACTTGGTGGGGCGCCACCGGGCACCCCACCAGGTTGAGACAGCGTCGAACGGTGCGCAGGAGATCAGTCCTCTTCGGACCAGCTCTCGGCCAGCGCTTCGGCGTCCGTGAAGTGGTCGTCGAGGCTTTCTCGCACCTCAGCGGACTGGACGACGATCTTTCGGATGATCGGGAACATCAACACGATCTGATCGCTGGGCGCGATGTCGTCGAGAAGGTGCTCCTCACCAATGGCCGCGCGAATCAGCCCCTCCGCGATCAACGGCTTGAAACGTCCCGACGCACTCGGGACCTCGCTGCGCAACTCGTCGACGAAGTCCCGAATCTGTTCAAGGTCGTTCTCGGGAAACGCCTGGTCGACGACACCGTAGAAGACCGCCGCGACGAAGGTGTCGTACGCGAGGAAGTCCTCCTCGGATATCTCGTTCTCAAGCCGAACAACCGTCTGACGGTCATCATCGACGACCGCTTGAAGCAATGCTCTGAACTGTTTCACATCTGGCACGTGCATTACCTCCTCAAGGGCCCCAAGAGCCCAACCAACAGGTGAGACATGAAGGGACTGTGCCCCACACGTTGCTCGAAACTGATCAATCCTCTTCGGACCACGCCTTCGCCAGAGTCTCGGCGCCGGCAAGGTAGTCGTCGAGGCGGTCTTGCATCTCCTGAGATTGCAGAACGATCTTGCGGATCGCGGGTTCCTGCACCATCAGCTGATCAGCCGACGGTACGTGATCCACGAGGTGTTCCTCCCCGTAGATCGCCCGAATCATGGCTTCGAGAACGAGAACGTTCAGCTCGGGTTCCGCGTTCCGGTAGTCATGACGTGCTTCATCAACGAAGGCGTTGATACCAGCCGATCGCGCCGCACCACACGAAGCGACCGCCTCGTGGAACTTGCTCGACACCGACGCGCACACGCCCGTCGCCTCAGCGATCTGCGTCTCCACCGATCCCAACTGCGCGAGGACTTCCTCAATCGACGTCATGAAGCTCCCTTATCGCTGCGCGACTCGCGATACGACTCGCATCAGTACACAGACGACAACAGTCGCGCATTCGCCGACCCGATTAGCTCGACGATAACATGCCACTATGGATTGGCGAGCTAAGCCACGCACGCGCACCGATAATCGTCCTTCATGGATCCCTGACATGAAGCCAGTCGCGCTTATTGACCATAGGACTTCGGCAAACCTCAGAATCGAACTTTCACAGTCTTGGCGATCATCTTTCAGAACCTGCCATGCACGAGAGATGCTCTCAACCACCGGAGCTGACGGCCGATCTGAGCTGGCCCAATCTGCCCCATCGCGATAGCACCAATAGGCATCCTTCTCAATTAGGGTCGGGTCCGGATTGAAGGCTTTGAATCCAAAGAATCCATGAAACGCTCGCATCAGCACGTCCCTGTCGATATCAACATGAAAGGGATGGTCAGCCGCGAGCCGTCGAGCATGAACTCGGGAGCCTACGGCGAACAGGACTGTTCCCAGCCAGTCGAGCCCCAAGGGGATGCCAGCATACTTGTCCTCGGACATCGTAACCACACCATCCCATGCGTCTACCAGCGATGCTAGTACTGGGGTAGCGGGCTCCGGGTTGATGTCAAGCCACATGCTGTCATGCGCCTGAACCCAAAAGAGGTCACCATGTACCGCCAGCACATCGTTGGACGCGAATGTTCTCGCGATCAAACGATCTCCGATTGCAACTACATCGTCAACCATAAGTGACATCAACAGCTGTCCAACCCTCTACTTTCCAATTCTCCGATCACACGATTAATGTTCTTCTGGATTCCTATGATCTGCCGCTCATGGCTACCATACTGAGTTGTTCAAGATGTGTCTTCTTTCGGGAGGAGTTCAGTAGCCGTGGTGAGGATGAAGCCCTCACCGTCATAGATTCCCGTCAAGATCGCGAGCAGCTCGCCGTCGTCGCTTCGCAGCCACTCTTCAGGACACTCCGGCGCAGGACCCGAACCCGACCAACCCAAAACCACCGCATAATACAAAAAGGTCGGATCGTGGGCTCGCAGTGTCCGTTCTACGTCAACATAGCCCGCAGCGATTTCGCACGATGCGAATATCGCCTCACCACATTTGATGATCTTCATCGAATACTTGGGTGTGAATACCTCTTCTGGTAGCGGAAGTTCGAGAAACAAACGCCCCTCAGGAAACCGATCAACCAAGAAACTCGACATCGGTTCGAAATAGCCGTCAAATGGATCTATGAACTGTGGCTTTCCCCACCTGAAATCCCGAGCCACATCCACCGGCAACGACCCCGGCGCGATCACCACCGAACCCATACCAGCAACGGCCTCATCCCCCAAAGCCCAGGCCAAAGCCCCATGCTCGCGAAAATCCTCCAAGCTATACCGAAACGCCTCAACACCAACACCATGAATAAACGTCACGACAACACCTCACTTCTCTTCTTTTTTCGGCAAAACAAGTCCATCTTCAAAGATGCAATAGTCGACCCTATCGGGCGACTTGTAATCATAATGCGAATATCGGCGGCATTACCACATAAACCTGGTCGGAGCTCTATGACCGAATGTATCTGGTCGCCGCTCGACATCATTGCGGAGATCTTTGACATCTATTTGCTTCATGAGTTTCTTGAGTTCCTCGTGGACTCCGTAGTACCAGTAATCACCACGTCAACACCGTGTTCGCGGAGTATTTCTACCGTTCGCTCCACGTAATCGGTGCCCACGAACCGTCTCGAGGTCTCGAAATACCGCCACACCAACCGAAACGGAACATTCCCGCCAACGGTCGACCGCAGACAGTCGTCCATTCCATCCAGGTTGCACCCGAAATACCCGCGCGGGCCGTTCACCGCCTCACCCAACGCGCAGTACATTCCCGCACGACTCAACATTGTCCGTCCGTCGACTTCCACGACAGGATCTGTCCCACACCGGACCGGTCCTTTTCCAGCAAAGAACCACGCGGACATCACCACATGCAACCAGTCTCTATGCCACTCGACCGGATACTCCATCCACTCTGCACGCCCAGCAGGAACATCCACCCACCGCCGCCATAGCTCCCCCGCGAACGAATGAAACACATCGTCCTCATCTGGCAGACCAACACCGAACGATCGATCGACCAACCCGGTGAAACGCTCGCTCGGCACCGGATCAAGTACATCCATCTCCGACTGCGCGTAACGACCCAGATTCTCACCACGTCGATTAACCACGTCCAGCACCGACAAACCCAACGCGCGACGCACACGATCTGGTTGAGGAATATCCTCCAGAAGATCCCGCGTCACACCACGAAACGTCAACAAGCCCGATGCACTTTCGGCAGAGGACGGAAACAACCCCTCCACGTCGATCGCCTCCACCAACACCGCGTCAGACTCCCGATCCACCAACCGATACATCGGGTGCACACTTCACTCCATTTCCATAGAGACCGTCATGTTACAACTCACTTCCAACCGTCATCCGGGAAATGGGGAGCCGGGAATGGCCGAATATCCGAATAATGCTCGAGAGAGTATCCCATTATTACCCTGCCATCGGAGAGCACCTTTACAAGCATCCTAAATCCATTTTGTGTGTCCTTCCGACTCGGGACTTCGTACTCGATTGCACCAGCCCATCGTCGATTTTCGTGCCCCTTGTATACCTTTGATTTTCCAGTGACAGGATCTATCCTCGGAGTTCCGACTCCTGCCCGTATCTCCTCGTAAGCCTTGGCAGCGCACCCGACGTCCACAACAGATCACCATCGGGGGCCGTGATGGCCTGCACGTTCACCCCATGCGTCCGATGCTTCCCCGAGTAATACGGACGATCCACCGCAACACGATCACCATGGATCAACGTCCCGTCGAGGATCACATACGGCACCCCACGCCGTTTCGCACGCCGCAACACCTTCACCAAACCCGGCGCACGCGCCGCCACCAGGGAAATCGTCTCGTTCACCCGACGGAACACCGTCGACACCGACACCTCGAACCCCACCGCCACACACGCATACGTCTCACCCTTATGGAGATACGCCAGCGTCATCAACGCCTGCCGACCAGCAGTAACGCGCCGCCACCGCACCCGGACCTTCCTCCGGTGGACACGAATCACCCCGGCCACGAACCGCAGGGTCGACGACGACAACGCCCAAACCCGCCTGATACAACAACAAGAGAAGCTCCTGTGGGACAGCGACATAGACAACCGTCGTTCTACCAGGAGCTTCCTTCACGCCCACACCCGGCGCCATCCACACCAGAACCACACCCAGAGAACCCTAGATCCGCTGCACTCCAACGAATCCCCGACAGGATGAAAAAGGCTCAGTAACGGGACAACCTCTAATCTCCCTCCACTCACCTATCTCATCTCATCACGGATGCTGATGGAGGGCCAAACTCGTACGTTCATGACATTCGAAACGACCAAGCTATCCGAGAATATTACTCTAATATTCGCGCCAGTTGTCCTATTGAATGTCAACGATATGCGTCGGACACCTTCGCGAATGATCTCGACGAGCATTTCGCTGCCTTGCGTCCAGCGAATCTCAATCGATTTCCGAAGGAGGTCGTATGTGAACAGAAGCTGTTCATCAGGACCACACGGGATAGAGACGTGCTGCACCGACCATTCTTCGTATTCATCGGGTACAGGCTGCACACCCAGCCAGGCAAGCCATTCGTTCTCATCAGGAGTAAGGAGTTCCACAAAGATCATCAACCCTTCGGGACGATTGAACTTAGTTTCAGCCCATCGTCTGTAACTGCCCAAGATGACTCCACCAAGAGGAAGCCATTCGGTCCAGCGAACAAGCCGTCTTTGACGATCATTGTCGTACCGTGCTTGTTCGTGTATTCTTTGACGATGTTATCATAACGACCGGCTTGTTCAGTGAGGGAATCGCTCAGGATCTGTCGACCCTCCGGCGTATCATGAATTCCGATTCTAGCGAATTGTTCTTTCATAAATTTCGAACGATCACTGTTGTGTTTGCCCGAATCTACCTTCCCGAAGATGTAATCGAACTTGCCGGGGGGCAATGGTTATGGAGATATCTGTGCTGACCTTGATTGCGTCACCAATCTTGTCGGCAATCTTCGCAAGTTTGCCTGCCGGGGTGAATCCCAAGGCAGCAGTTGCGCAGGCACCTATATCGCCATTAGTACAATCAGTGGCATCAGCGAATCCCGGGTCCAGAACTGCGACCACCATATCCATAATGGATGTACCGGAGGCTGCCTCCTGGTATTCTCTGCATGCAGTGGGGTTGTGCTCACACCACATTGCTGTCATTGTTGACTGCTGTTCGTCATGTGTAAGTTGCATGAACGATCGACCGTCATTCACAACCATCGAGTACTCATCCAAGGTCCATACGCGATCGACACCGGGTTCATTCCCCAAGGTCTGGGCCCCGATGTACTTCTCGTATGCCGAGCGGGTGTCGGACGCGCCGAAGACGTTGCCCTTGCTATCCCTGTGGAATGAGGTCTTGCAGGCATCGTCACCACAGAACTCCAGGCCGTCGGGGTCGCTGTAGGTGGTGGGGTTGTTGTTGCTGTACGCGTAGCCGTGCATCGTTTGCGGGTCGAACTGGTCGATGAGCGGGTCGATCGAGATGAACCGCCCGGTCGTCGAGTCGTATTCGCGCGCACCGAGATGCGTCAAACCCGTCGGGTCGATGGTGCCTCCGACGAAACCCTTCCGGCTGCCCCAGGAACCGCTCGCGGGTTGTGGGCCGCGCGGGTTGCCGTACGGGTCGGTACGCCTGTGAACGATCGCGCCCGTCGCCGGGTCGAGGCTCATCGTTGCCGTGCCGTGGTGGTCGGACAACTGATACTGCTTCAGATCACTGGAAGTCTTGACATACGTCACTCCACCAAGGAGCTCGATGGTCCGCCTGCCCCGGATGCGCTTCCGGGGTGCTCCCGAACGAACTCGAGTTCGGACAGGAAGAGAGTCGTGTTCGTCGCCATCGTATTAGTACCTGCGCGTTCGGTTGTTCGCTGCCCCAGGCGGGTAGGCGTAGGTCGGGTCGCTGGTGGGGCGCCGAGCACTCCGGTCGCCTGGCGGTGTGGCCGGTGCGGCGTCCGGTTGTCCAAGGGGTGGCTCATACCAGCAGAAATGGGTCCCGCATGTACCTGGTCACCTTCGCGCCGGTCGCCTGGGGCGCCTCGAAATGGCCGTTGCCGACCGTCCCAATTCCTGGCAAGGTCGCGACCATGACACCCGTGCTGCGCTCCGAACGACTCGTGCTCGAACCGTACCTCCCCCGGGACGAAGCGGACTTCGTCGCGTTCTTCCAGGACGCCCGGGTATCGCGGTGGATGGGCGACGGCCCCTCTCCCGAGGAGGACGACCGCGCCCTGTTCTGGCGGATCTTCCCCAACGTGTACGACACGAGCGCCTTCGACGTGTGGGCGGTCCGCGAGAACGGCGCCCTGGTCGGGCACGCCGAGATCAAACCGACAGAGGTCTCTGGAGGCCATGAGCTCATCTACGCCCTGGCCCACTCGGCATGGGGCCGGGGTCTGGGAACCGAACTGGCGAACACGATCGTCGCCTACGGCTTCGACGAACTGGGACTCTCTGAAATCCATGCCACGGTCAAGGCGGAGAACACCGCTTCCCTTGCGGTCATGACCAAACTCGGCTTCGAACACGTCCGCGATGATCCGAACGACGACGGCAGCGTCACCCGCGTCCTGACACTACGGAAACAGAACCTCTAAGGAAACCCCGGCCGCATATCCAACCGGTTCACAGGCCACCGCTGCACATACCGATATTGACACTCCGATTGATGCTAACGGGCAGCCTCAGTCGCTGTGGTCCCTCTTTTGGCCGCGTTCCAAGCCATTCCGGTTGGCGCGTGATCGACACCGGCAACCCACAGGTTCCCCACTCGGCCGCAGGCGTTCTAGCATCGAGGACCATGCGATATGAGGAGTGGACCGTCGAGCTGCGAGTGCTCGTCGAGGGTGCGACGGTGGAACGGCGGTGGGCGTTCGGGTTGGACACAGTGCGCCGCTTGACGAACGCCGAAGCACTCGACGCGTTGTGGGATGGCGAGCTGACCGAGGCGGCGTGGGGTGCGTTGCGCACGGCGGTCGCGGCGGCGCGGGACGTCGAGCCGACGACTGGTGCGAGTGTCGCGACCGTGATCGACCGGCTGCTCGGGACGGTCGACGAGGGAGTCCTGTCCGATGGGGATATGGACCCGGAACTCCTCGCCGTCATCGAGGTTGTCTCGTCTTGGTCGTCGTACCTGGGCGACGGCTCGGCCGAGAATCTGGCGCGGTTGGCGACGGTTGCGTTCGAGCGGATCGACTACGAGGAATCCGTCGACCTCGACGACGTCCTCGCCACCGTCGACATCGCGGAGGAATGGAACCGGACCCGAAGGCTCCTCTCCTAACACTCCCCGGGCACGGCCCGTCGCGACGAACTCCGAACACCGCAAGTTCGGCTCGGCGTTTACCCCCGACTTGAGGCGGCCGCCCGCCCCATCCCGAGGGTGGGGAGCAGCGCCCCCGCTGACCTGTGAGTCGTAACGAATGCGCGAAGAACCCATGCACACGTGGCCGTTCTGCGGAGTCCACAACGGAGCCCTCACTGAAGCCGCCAACGGCACCATTGCACGGTCGAGAGAGTTCCAGTCACTGCGTGGTCGGGGCTTCCGGCTTGGTGGGGCTCTCTTTCCCGACTGAGGCTCGTCCTCCGGTCCCATACGCGGCCACATGAAACCCAAGAGACGCACCGTGTCTCGGTTGAGGACATTCCCACCAAGCCGAAGAGGCACATCATGTCCCGACCGAACGCAGCATTGTGGACCATGTGGGATCCGCGTGTGCTGTCGACTGGCAACCGCTTGTTAGGCTCGACCCCGCCGGTCGTGGTACGGAGGTCTCGACCGGCGCGTCGCGTGGCAACGCCAAGGGGCGCAGTGTCTTCCGTACGGGTTCCGCAGATACAGGAGTGCAGCCTTGACCACCTCATGGAGGATTCCACCGCAGACGGGACGGCTGATCGAGGTCCCCTCCGGTTCGACGTTGCGGGTGATCGACCCTTTCGGACAACAGATCTCAGACGTGTTCGCGTTCAACGCGGCCGACACCCGCGAATCGCTGTCCTCGGGCCGCACATTGGACAACCTGGGAAAGTACCTCGTGACCACCGGTGATGTGCTGTACAGCAACCGCAGCCGTCCGATGTTTACCATCGGCGAGGACACCGTCGGTCGGCACGACTTCATCCTCACCCCGTGCAGTCAGGCGACCTTCGATCTCCTGTATCCCGACCACACCGGATATCACCCGAGCTGTCTGGAGAATCTGACCAAGGCGTTCGCCCCACACGGAATCACGGCGGACGACATCGGAACCACGCTCAACGTCTTCATGAACGTCGTTCCCAAAGAGGACGGTTCGATAGACATCCTCCCCGGTGTTTCGAAGGCGGGAGATCACATCGATCTCATCGCCGAGGACGACCTGCTCGTCGGCGTGACGTCCTGTTCCGCCGAAACGTGCAACAACGGAGTCCTCACCCCCATCGACGTCGAGCTGCGGCCCTGATCCTTCCCCGCCGAGGAGTACCCCCCATGAACCGCCCGGACATCGGCGCGCCCGCGTCCCTCACCCTGTCCCCCACCGAGGCCACCGTCGCCGCCGATCTGGCGCACTACGTCGCCGCCCGCTTTCCTGCCATGGACGACCCGGCCCTGCTGCGCGAACTCCCGCTGCTGGCCACCGGTTTGCCGGACCGCGTGCGCCGCTTTCTCCGTGATTTCAGCTTGGACGAGTACAACGGCTACTGCGTCATCGACGGGCACGTCGTCGACGACGACCGCATCGGCGCGACGCCCGAACACTGGAAGGGACGAGCGCGCCCGGGACCGGAGTTCGCGGAGGAGATCCTCCTGCTGTTGTACGGTTCCCTGCTCGGTGAGCCGTTCGGTTGGGCGACCCAGCAGAACGGCCACTTCGTCAATGACGTGTTCCCGATCCGTGAGTACGAGAACGAACGGCTCGGCACGGGAAGCAAGACGCCGTTGACTCTGCACACCGAGGACGCGTTCCATCCGTATCGCGCGGATTACGTGATGCTCTATGCCTTGCGCAATCCCGATCACGTGCCCACGATCGTCGCCGAGTTGGACTACTCCGTCTTCACTGGTGAGGACTTGGACGTGCTGTTCTCGGACCGGTTCCGGGTGGTCCCCGATACGTCGCACCTGCCGAAGAACAACACGATCCGTTCCGAGGCCGACCGCGCGTACTTCGACAGCATCGAAGCACTCATGAACGGTGATCGCCGCGCGTCGCTGCTGTTCGGTTCTCGAAGCGCTCCGTTCCTGCGTTTCGACGAGTCGTACATGCGCCCGGCCGACGACGATCCCGAGGCGAAGAGGGTGTACGACCTGGTCGGCGACGAACTGCGGGCTCGTCGTCATGACGCGCGGGTCGATGCGGGAGCGCTGCTCATTCTCAACAACAGTCGGGTCGTTCACGGACGCAGCACTTTCAAGGCCCGTTACGACGGTACTGATCGGTGGCTCAAGCGCGTCAATGTGACGACCGACTTGCGCAAGTCGGCCGAGATGCGGGGACGGTTGGGACCGCGCCTCGTCGGCTGACGGAATCTGATGCAACTGTGGATCGTTGGCGGGAATCGGCCTGGACACGGGTTCCAGTCGATCGCCGCCAACGGAATCCACGCCACATCACGGTCCCACCATACTCGACATAATTGTCCACAATCGTGAATCAGCACGGGTTTGGCCAGCGACGGAGTCGCGGATCTCCGCCGATTCCCAAAAAGAGGCGCCTAGATATTGAGATGTGGTCATGTATAGTTCGGAAACATCTCGCAAGGACGCGGGTCGACCGTCGAAGGGGAGCGTGATGCCGTCAGCGGCAGCGACTTCCGCGACGACCGCACGTCGACTCGTCGAGGCAATCGTGTCCCATGAGGACTATCCTTGCCTGGGAGCGCGCGCGGCACTTCGGCGCGGTGTCATGGTTTCCGAGGCCTTCGGACCGCTCGACAACGCCGACACGACCGTCGCGTTGCATCGGGCGCTGCTCGACTTCATCGATCACTGGTTGCGTCCCGACGAGAACTTCGCGACCTTCGTCGCGGTGTTCTCCGCCCCCACCAACGTCTCCGAGAAGGCCTTCGAGCTGGCGCTGTGGCGCCAGTTGACGCGGCTGAGCGAGTTGGACGCGCGAACCCACTCGTGGGCCGCGTCGGTCGACGGCGATCCGTCCTCTCCGGACTTCGCGTTCAGCGTCGGCGGCGAGGCCTTCTTCGTCGTCGGCATGCATGACCGCTCCTCGCGATCGGCGCGCCGCTTTCCGCTGCCGACCCTGGCGTTCAACCACCATGCACAGTTCGACCGGCTGAAGGCCGCCGACGTCTACGGCGGTCTTCAGGAACGGATTCGGGCGCGCGAGCTGCGACTTCAAGGATCGCTCAATCCGAATCTCGCCGAGCACGGTGAGGCGTCCGAGGCCCGTCAGTACTCCGGGCGGGCCGCGGAGGCGGACTGGTCGTGCCCGTTCCACGTCGAGGACCCGCCATCATGAACGCACTCTATAAAGGACTGTCTGTGAACGAAGCTGAGTTCAGTGCCGTCGTCACCGGAGCGTCATCGGGATTCGGCCGTGCCATCGCTCAACGGTTGGTCGAGTCCGGCTACCGGGTGGTCGCGGTCGCCCGGCGAGCGGAACGCCTCGCGGAACTGACGGACCTGCTCGGAAAGGACCGGGTGCACGCGGTCCCGCTCGACGTGCGCGACGCGGACGCCGTCGAGAAGGCCCTGACCACTCTCCCCGAGGAGTTCGCTCAGGTCCGGGTGCTCGTCAACAACGCGGGGCTGTCGAAGGGTTTCGGCCCGATCGGCGACGCTCGGCTGGAGCACTGGCAGGAGATGGTCGACACGAACGTGATGGGGGTGCTGCATTGCACGCGGGCGGTGCTGCCCGCGTTGCAGCGCGCCGGCGACGGCCACATTGTCACGATCGGGTCGATCGCGGCGTCCTATCCGTACATGGGCGGCAACGTCTACGGGGCGACGAAGGCCTTCGCTCGGCAGCTGAGCCTCAACCTGCGCACGGATCTCAGCGGCTCGGGGATCCGCGTCACCTGCGTCGACCCCGGGATGGCGAAGACGGAGTTCGCGATGGTGCGTTTCGACGGGGATCGCGCCAAGTCGGAGGCCCTCTACGACGGCGTCCAGCCGCTCGCCTCGGAGGATGTCGCCGAAGCGGTCGCCTGGTGTCTCGCTCAGCCCCGTCATGTCAACGTCAATCTCATCGAACTGATGCCCACCGATCAACCGTTCGGTCTGGGATTCAAAGCCCCAACGTCGCGTTAGGAGTATCCACTGTGTCGTTGATCAGCAGCAACAATGACTGGGACCCGCTCGAAGAGGTCATTCTGGGGACGGCGCAAGGCCTGACCCTGCCTCCCGTTGACGTGTCGCTGCGGCACTTCTTCGAGCCCCCCGCCGACGCCGCCTCGGAGCGGATCGACGCCGATGTCATGCGTCGTGTCGTCGACGAGGCCGAGGAGGACTTCGCCGACGCCGCGAAGATCCTCACCGACGCGGGTGTGACCGTCCGCCGCCCGGAGCCGCCGGTCGCCGACCGCCGCTATGCCAGCCCCGACTGGGAATCCGTCGCCTCGCACGCGCTCATGCCGCGCGACTGCCTGCTCGTCGTCGGCGATCACGTGATCGAAGCCCCAATGGCCGCACGGTCCCGGTACTTCGAGACCGGGCCGTTCCGTTCGCTGCTGCGGGAGTACTTCGACTCGGGCGCGGTGTGGTTGTCGGCGCCGAAACCGACGCTCCCCGACGAAACCTATGTGTACGAACCCGGCCGGTCCCTCGTCGGCGAGATCGAGCCGCTGTTCGACGCGGCGAACATGTTGCGCTGCGGCCATGACATCTTCTTCAACGTCAGCAATACGGGCAATCGCTTCGGCGCCGAATGGCTGCGTCGCGTTCTCGGGCCGCAGTTCCGCGTCCACGAGATGTCGCTGTGCACCGACCATGTTGGAACGACGATCCACATACTGCGTCCGGGCCTGCTGCTGGCGAACTCGGAGCGTCTCACCCCCGAGCTCATCCCCGAGCAGCTGCGGTCGTGGAAGACGATCTGGGTGGACCCGCCGGAGGACGACGGCTACGCCTTTGCGTGGCCGCGCGCGTCCGTATGGGTCGGAATGAACATCCTCGCGCTGGGCCCGGACCGGATCCTCGTGCCGTCCAACCAGACCCGGCTCGCGAGGCAGCTGGAGGAGGTCGGCATCGAGCCGATCCTGACCCGGTTCCGGCACGGGCGGACGTTCGGTGGCGGGTTGCACTGTTGCTCGCTCGACGTCCGCCGAACCGGTGAACTCGCCGACTACCTATGACGACACCGCTGACGGCCGCGTTCCCACCGCCCGGCGCCGAACTCACCCGACGACGGGCGGTCGACGCCGACGCGGAGCGCATCCACCGGCTCTCGTCACTGTTCGTCGTCGACGGAGCGTTGCGGGAACGGTCGGCCGCGGCGATCGCCGACGCGGTGAAGGAGTTCACCGTCGTCGACGCCGACGGTGACCTGATCGGCTGTGTCGGGATGCGTCGTCCGCCCGACGACGCCGGCAGTCAGGTGTTGTACAACTTCTGCGTGCACCCCGCTCATCAACGCCGTGGCATTGGACGCGTCCTCCTCGACCAGGTCCTCACCGACGCCGCCGCTGACGGCGCCGCGCGCGTGTACACCGCCACGACCGGCGCGGGCGCCTGGTTCGAACGGTTCGGCTTCGTCCCGACGACGCCGGACGCCGCGCCACGGTCGTGGGTCGACGCACTCGACCCGAGACGGTCGTCGCGCGTCTACGTCCAGCCGTTGCGCGAGCTGGGCGCCGCACCGTGACCCGACGGCGGCTCCGACTCCCCTTGCGGCCGGTCCGTGAACGTCCAGTGGTGTCGGATGATGCCCACGGGCGTTCCTCTCACGACCTGAGATGGCCGGGACCCGCTGCCATCATGATGTAATCCGGCTGTCTCCCGTACCGTTCGTACTCCCCTCAGAAAGAGCCGCCATGTTCGTACCGCCCGTCTACCGCACGGAGGACGAGCGCCGCATCGACGCCGTCATCCGGGATCACCCATTGGCGTTGCTGACCACTAACGGCGACGACGCACCGCACGCGACGCACCTGCCGATCATCCCGGAGTCTCCCCGCCCCGGAATCGTCGGCGCGACCCTCCTCGGCCACCTGAACCGCGCGAATCCCCATTGGAGCGCGCTCGCCGACGGCACGACCGGGTGGCTCGTCTTCACCGGCCCGAACGGGTATGTGACGCCGAGCGTGTACGGGACGACGCCAGCCGCGCCGACATGGAACTTCGTGTCAGTGCATCTGAAGGGGACGATCGAGCTGCTCGATGGACTGGAGAACACGATCCGTGTCGTGTCCGCGACGGTCGCCACGTATGAGGAACGCTTCGGCACGGGCTGGAGCCCCGACGGTTCCCTTGAGTACTTCCACCGGATCGGGGACGCCGTGGGCGCGTTCCGGTTCACGGTGACGGCGGTCGACGCCCAGTACAAACTCAGCCAGGACAAGGACGAGGCGACCCGGGCGCACGTCATCGACTGGTTCGCCGAGAGTCGTCGCGGCAACCAGCGGGACCTCGCCGATGCCATGCGCGCCAACGAAATGGAGACGTACCAGTGATCGACCCGAAGCGGAGCCTGTGGGGCGGCGACGGCGACGGGACGTGCCTGTTGACGTCCATCGCGGCCAGCGCGGCGGCGACCCCCGACGCGATCGCGCTCGTCGACGAGAACGGCGAGTACAGCTACACGCGGTTGCTGTCCTGGGCCGCGTTCGTGGCGGACGAGCTTCGGCGGAACGGTGTCGCGGAACGGGACGGCGTGGCCGTCACCGGCCCACGGACGGCGGCGACGGTCGCCGCGTATCTGGGCGTCATGACCGTCGGGGCGACCTATGTGCCGCTCGACCCGGAGTACCCGCCCAGGCGGATCGCGCACATGCTCTCCGACAGCGGCGCGGCGCTCGTCCTGTCCACCGGTGACGTTCCGGCGCTGGCCGACGGCGACACCCCGACTCTGCGGGTTCCCCACGCCCCCACCGACGTCCTTCCGTGGCAACCGGTCTCGTGCGATCCGACCTTGCCGATCTACACGATCTACACGTCCGGCTCCACGGGATGGCCGAAGGGCGTCGGCATCGACCACGGCTGCCTGGACAACATGGCGCAGTGGCAGTGGCGGCATTCTCCGAGACCGCGACTGCGCACCGGCCAGTTCGCCCCGTTGAACTTCGACGTGTTCTTCCAGGAGGTCCTGGGTTCGCTGTGCGGGGGCGGGACCGTCGTCGTCATGCCGGAGTCGTTGCGTCGGGATCCGATGGGCCTTCTCGACTGGATCGTGAGCCATCGCGTCGAACGACTGTTCATGCCGTACGTGGCGCTGCAGATGCTCGCGGTCGCCGCGACCGCCACCGAGGACCTGTCCGAGGTCGCGCTCGTCGAGGTCAACACCGCCGGGGAGCAGCTCGTCTGTACGCCCCAGATTCGGGAGTTCTTCACGCGGCTGCCGGGCTGCCGACTCGTCAATCACTATGGACAGAGCGAATCGGCGATGGTGACGAGCCATATCCTCTCGGGCCCGCCGTCGCTGTGGCCGGCGCTGCCACCGATCGGGGTGCCGCTGCCGGGCTGCGAGGTGTTCATCGATTCCTCGGACGCCGATCCCGACGTCGGCGAGCTGATCGTGGCGGGATCGCCGGTGTCGTTGGGCTATCGGGGGCATCCGGAGCTGAACGCCGCCCGCTACCTCACCGTGGAGTCGCCGCGTTCGGGACCGCTGCGGGCGTTCCGCACAGGTGATCTCGTGCGACTCGAAGACGGTGTCGTCCAGTTCCTCACCCGCATCGACGACGAGGTGAAGATCCGCGGCGTGCGGGTCAACCTGTTGGAGATCGACGCGTGGCTCCTCGACCAGCCCGGGGTCGCCCAGTCCGCG
Source organism: Stackebrandtia soli (assembly GCF_965137155.1). Taxonomy (NCBI): domain Bacteria; kingdom Bacillati; phylum Actinomycetota; class Actinomycetes; order Glycomycetales; family Glycomycetaceae; genus Stackebrandtia; species Stackebrandtia soli. The sequence goes on along the minus strand of NZ_CBCRZX010000015.1, from coordinate 31,141 downwards.
GCGGTGCTCGTGGACACGGCCGTGCCGGGTGTGCGGGTGTTGCGCGCGGGCATCACCGTCGATGACGGCGCGAGCGTGGACACCGACGCGCTGCGGGCGACTTTGGAGACGACGCTGCCGGAGGTGGCGGTGCCTCGTTCGATCACCGTCCTCGACGAGTTGCCCCGCACACCGAGCGGAAAGATCGACCGGGACGCGATCGCCCGATCACTGCGCTAGAGCGCGTGCGGGATCGTCGTTCGCGGTGGTAGCGAACACATCCACCATGACGCAAGGCGCCCACAGTAGATTATCTACTGTGGGCACTTCTCGTCATCCGAAGCGGAATCCGCTGAACGCGGGGGCCGACGACGCAGCGGGCGCCGGAACGGACGGAGCCTCGTCGACCACCCATCGCAGAGCCGTCACGACCCGATCCACGAGACGACGCGCGGCCGCGTCGTCGTACCGGAGCCGGTCATACTGAAGCGTCAGCACCGTGTCCCCGTCGCCCTTCTCGACGAACTGGAAGGACAGTTCAAACAGGCCCTGGCGCAACGGAACCGGGCCGCCGCGCAAGCGAATGCCCGACGACGGTCCCGTGTCGACCCACGGGTACACGGCTACCCAGACGTCGAAGTACGGGTTGCGCCATGCCGTCCGGGGTGGATCCAACTCGGCGACGACGTCCGCAAACGGAACGTCCGAATGGTCGACGCCCTCGATGGCGGCACGGGCGACAGCGCCGACGACCTCGGCGGAGGTGTCGCCTGACGACAGCCGCACGCGCAGCGGAATCGTCGCGACATGGAAGCCGACGGTCCGGGGCGAACCATTCCTGGCCCGACGGTCGACGGCGGTTCCGACGCAGACGTCCTCGACGCCGGTCAGCTCGGAGAGGGCCTTCATCACTCCCGCCGCCATCGGCGCGAACGGCCCGACCCGAGCCGCCCGCGCGCGGTCGCGGAACGCGGCCGTCAACGCGGGGCCGAGCCGCACCTCGGCCGTACCGGTGTCTCCGACCGGTCCCCGACGTGGCGCTGTGATCGGCAACGGCAGCGGTGGGGGCGGCGGGTCGAGCACAGTACGCCAGTGGTCGAGGCTGTTCCGCGCCGACGTTTCCGGCGCCGACGGCACGGAGACGTTCGCGCGCAACGCTTCGAGATCGTCGTACGCGGCGGCCAGATCGGCGGCCAGGATGTCGAGACTGCGCCCGTCGCACACGAGGTGGTCGGCGGTCAACAGCAGTGACCAGTCGGATCCGTCGCGCAGCGCCGCCACGCGGAAGAGGGCCCCGGTCGCCGGGTCGAAGGGCGTCTCGACGTGCTCGGTGACGATCCGGTCGATCGCGCCGTCCACAGCCGGGACTTCCACGATCGACAGGACCTGGTCCGGGTCCGGTTCGGAGACGACGACCCGGGGCGCGCCGAGATGCTCGACGAAGGTGGTGCGCAGCGCCGGATGCGCGGCGAGCAGCGACGCCACAGCCGACCGCAACCGGTCCACCCGCACCTCCCCGTCCACGGACAGGAGACACGGCACCGTGTAGGCGGAACCGGTCGCCGCATCGCGTTGACGCTCCATCCACAACCACGCCGTTTCGGCGGAGACGGACGATCCGGGAGCGCGGAGATCCTCAGCGGACGTCGGTGTGGAAGCGGTGGCGGTCCGCCCGACCAGGTGCTCGGCCAACAGCGCGGGGGTCGGATGTTCGAAGACGTCGAGAGTGGCGACCTCGACGTGGCACGCCTCCTCGATCGCGGACGCCAGGGTCGCGGCCGACAGGCTGTGCCCACCGTACAGAAAGAAATCCGCGTCGTCATCCACATCAGACAGATCGACGTCGAGCACCGACGCGAACAGTTCTCGCAGAAGCGCGGTGTGGTCCGTCATCGCGATCACCCCTTGAGATCGTCGATGAGTCGACCAAGGACATCAGCATCGTCCACAGCGGACAACTCGGCTCGCTGGGTGACCCGCGCGGGGGCCGCCTCGCGCAGGCGTTCGGCGACGCCCGACACGGTCGCGGCGGTCAGGAAGTCGTCCAGGTCGAGAAGGACGCCGAGGCGGTCCTCGAGGAGCCCGACCGCCGATACCGCCATGAGGCTGTGTCCGCCCAGGATGAAGAAGTCGGTGTCCGGTCCACAGGGGTCGATACCGAAGACCTCACCGAAGACCTCACCGACAACGCGTTCGACGTCGTCGGCGGGAGCTGCCGCGCTGACGGACACGGGCGCGGCGAGCACCGCCACCGCGTCGCGTTCCAGAGCCGCCCTGTTCAGTTTCCCGCTCGCCATGCGCGGAAGACCCGGTACGACCTCGATCCGGCTCGGGAGCATCGCCGGAGGCAGCAGCTTGGCGGCCGCCGTGTGGACCTCCGCGGGGGACAATCGAGGCGTCTCGACGAAGCCGACGAGGGCGACCCCGCCGTCGGGGCCGGTGGTGGCGACGACCGCGGCGGCGGCGACGCCGTCGACACGACCGAGCGCGTTCTCCACCTCCCCGATCTCGACTCGCTGACCACGGATCTTGACCTGGGAGTCGGCGCGTCCGACGAATTCGAGGACGCCGTCGGCCCGCCACCAGCCGAGGTCACCCGTCCGGTACGCGCGACCGTTGGGCGCCAGGGGATCGGCGACGAATACCGAGGCGGTCTGCTCCGGCCGGTTACGGTAGCCGTCCGCGAGGCCGAGGCCCGACAGACGCAACTCCCCGACGAATCCGGGCGGCAACGCCCGACCATCTTGTGTGGACACCGTGACGACCGTGTTGTCGAGCGGTCGACCGATCGGGAAGCCCGGGCCCGCGTCGAGGCCGTGGTCGAACGCGGTGGCGGCGATGGAGCCCTCCGTCGGCCCGTATTCGTTGACGAGTCGCGTGTCCGGCAGCGTCGCGTGATGACGGTGCATCAGTTCCTCGGTCGTGGCCTCGCCGCCGACGGTGACCAGACGCAGGGTGCTCGCGGCGCCCGCCAACTCGTCGAGCAGCAGCCGGTACATGCTCGGCACCGTGTTGACGTCGGTGATGGCGTGCCGGACGGCGAGGTCGCCGAGTTCGCGGGGGGTCGCGCTGTGCATGTCGGCCATGATGAGCGCGCCGCCCGCCGACAGGACGGAGAAGACGTCGGACGTGCCACCGTCGAAGGCCAGCGACGCCGTCTGCAGGATGCGCGTGTCCGGGCCGAGCCGGTGATAGCGGAGCTTCCAGCGCATGTAGCTGGCGATGGCGCCGTGCCGAACGATCACTCCCTTGGGGATGCCGGTGGAGCCGGAGGTGTACATGAGATAGGCGACGTCGGTGCCCACCGGGGGCGGCACGGACAGGGTCGGCGCTCCGTCCGGGTCGCCGACGGACACGATGTCGAACACGGGGAGATCCACTCGCGACTCGGCGAGCTGGCCGCGCAGCGCGTCGTCGAGAATGATCGCCGACGCGTCCACGTCGGCCATGATCGCCGCGACTCGCGCTGCGGGCCAACGATTGTCGAGCGGGACGTACGCCGCGCCGGACCGCAGGACGCCCAGGATCGCGCCGATGGCGTAGGTCGACTTGCCGGTGAGGACGACGACCCGGTCGCCCGCGCCGACACCGGCTGCGGCGAGGCGGGCGGCCACGGCCTCTGTCCGCATCCACAATGCACCGTAGGTGAGGGTGTCATTCCCGGAGACGACGGCGACGGCGTCCGGCCGGTCGGCAGCGGCGGTCGCGATGGGCGACAGCAGTGTCTCCTCGGCCGGGGTCGGGTCATAGTCGGCGCTGGCGAAGGAGACCGCCGTGTCGACGTCCGCACCGACGTGCCGGTCGTGGCCGTCGATCGACTCGCGCGGTTGCGCGAATCCTGCCAGCGCCACCGCGATCGACCGCAGCACGATACCAATGAACCAGGTCTCCACGAGCGAGGCGTCGGCGTCGGCCCTCAGCTCACGAATACCATCCTCATTCGACAGTGTGATGGCGAGCGCGGGGCCGTCGTCGGCCGCGATGACACGATCCGAGGCGATCACGATGGCCTCGACGGGATCGATGTCGACACCGCCGCCGCCGCGCAGACTCGCGTCCACGGACCGCACCAGATCGGCGAACGTCGCGGCCTCGGAGAGGTCGACGCCGGCGACGGCGCGACCGTTCGGGCCTTCGACGACGACACCGGGCGTGGTCGTGTGTTCCAGGTCCGCGACGGTGAGCGCCGTCGCGGCGGCGACCACGACGAGCTCCTCCAATGGACGACCGCCGGAGATGCGGGCCAGCCCGGCCAGCGCCGCGTCGTCGAGGAGGTGGCGCTCCGCGACCCGTCCGATCCCGGCCGGCCCGGTCAGTCGCTGCCGGAGGCGGGTCGGCGCGAAGTTCAGCTCAGAAGTCATAGTGTGTGTCGCTCCAAGGTGAGTCGGCGGTGATGATGGGCGGTCCGGCCAGCGGTTCACCGGGCCGGGTGGCGATGGCGGTCGCGAGTTCCGCTATCGCGTCGACGAAGTGACGCGCCTCGTCGGCGGTCACGAGGTTGAGGTCATGGGCGACGTCGAAGCGAAGCCGGTCACCGTATCGGGCGGCGTACAGCCACAGGTCACTGTGGGCGAGCATGTCGGTGGACAGGACGTCCTCGACCTCGAAACGCTGCTTTCGCACGGTCGCGTTTTCCCAGGTGACGCCGAGGTCGTAAAGCACGCTTCGACCCGGCGCCGTGGTCACGCGCAGGCGTCCGACGATGTCGTCGAACGGCACGCGGGCGTGCTCGTACGCCTCCAGGACGCGCTCGCGCACGTGCTCGAGAAGGTCGCCGAGGTTCCCTCGTGGATCGATCTCGACGCGCAAGGGCACGGCGTTGACGAAACACCCGACCAGATCATCGGCTTCGGCCCGGTCTCGGAGGCTGACGGGGAAGCCGAGGGTCAGATCGGTCGCCCCGGTTTGACGGTGCACCATCGCCACGAAGGCCGCGACCGTGAGGGCATACGGAGTCGCTGCGGCGTCTTCGACTGTCGCCCAGTCGATCTCGGCTCGCACCAGGCGATTGAGGCCACGACTTCCCTGCCGCCGATTCGCGTCCAGAAGATCGGGCGACACAACGGTGGCCGTCAATCTCTCGACCAGGCGATCCCGTTGGTCGGACGCCTCGGGGGACTCCAGCCACGCGCGTTCGGCGGCGACCCAGTCGGCGAAGTCGTATCGGCTGGACGGCCCCGGCGGTTCCCGACCCGCGTCGAGCGCGTCGTAGGCGTCGAGCAGTGATCCTATGAGGACGTCCACGCTGGCGCCGTCGTAGATGAGGTGATGGGCGGTCACCGTCAACAGGTCGCCGCCGACGACACCGCGCAACAGTCGAAGTTCCCACAGCGGCGGACGCGCCAAGTCGAAGCCGGGTTCGCGAGCCTCGGCGAGCGCGGTGGTGACGGCGGGACCCTCGGGTGCCTCGCCGGGCAGGTCCACCACGATGAGCGGCGGCCCGTCCGGCAGGGTGTCGACGACGACCTGTTCGATCTCGCCGCCGCTCATGCGAGTGCCGACGCGAAGTTGCGACTGAGCGGAGACGACGTGCGCGGCGGCGGAGGCGAGCAGGTCGGGGTCGAGTCGGCGACCGAGCCGCACCAGGTCCGAGACGATGTACGAGTTCGCCTGGTCGCGCCGCGCCGCCAACCAGATCCGACGCTGGGTGCGGGACAGGGGGAACACTCGCGGGGCCGGTCCGACCCGCTCCGGAGCCGGTGTCGCCCGCGCGGGCTCCCTGCCCAGGGTGACGGCGAGCAGGCGCACCGTCTGGTGCTCCATCACGGTGCGCACCGGAACGCCGAGAAGCTGCGCGATGCGAGCGGCGACGAGACTGTGCCCACCCAGTTCGAACAGGTTCGCGTCCGGGTCGGTGACCGGTAGTCCGAGGACCTCGGTCCACACTGAGGCGATCTGTGCCTCGGCCTCCGTGAACGCCGCCGAGGAAGTCGCCGGGGCGCCGGCCGGGGGCACCGGAAGCGCGCCACGGTCGAGCTTTCCGTTGACGGTGACCGGAAGCTCCGTCATCGCGACGTAGGAATGCGGGCGCATCGCGGCCGGGAGGCGCTCGGCGACATGGGTGCGCAGGACGTCCTCGGAGACGGACCCGACGACGTAGGCGACCAAGCGGGTCTCGGTGCCTTCGCCGACCGCGAGGACGGCGGCGTTGACGACTCCCTCGACGAGGGAGAGGACTGCGGCGACCTCACCCGGTTCGACACGCTGGCCACGGATCTTCACCTGGTCGTCGGCGCGACCCAGATACCGCAGCAAGCCGCTGGGAAGTCGGGTGGCGAGGTCTCCGGTGCGGTACATACGGGTTCCCGGGCGCACCGGGTTGTCGACGAAACGGGACGCCGTCAACTGTGGATCATTGAGGTAGCCGCGCGCCACTCCGACTCCGCCGATGCAGATCTCTCCGACGCGCCCGACGGGAACGAGTCGCCCCTCGGCGTCGAGCAGGTCGACCGTCTTGTTGGCGATCGGGTGTCCGATCAGGACGTCAGCGGTGGGGTCGGTGATCAGGTGCACCGTCGTCCACACGCTGTCCTCGGCCGGACCGTACTCGTTGTACAGCACCGTCGACGGGAGCAGGCGGGCATGCCGTTCGGCGAGGGATCGCGGGAGGCGCTCGCCCACCAGGACGATCTGCCGGACCGACCGCAACGCGAACGCCGCCCGATCCAACAGCACCTGGTACAGGCTCGGGACCATCATCACGTGGGTGACGCGATGACGTTCGATCTCCGCCGCCACCTCGTCGGCGTCCAGCAGGCGTTCCCGGGACATCACGACGACGCGCGCCCCGGCGATCAACGCCGAGAAGACGTCGTTGATGCCCGAATCGAAGTGGATCGGCGGCACCTGAAGGACGCACGCGCCCGGGTCGAAATCGTAGTAGCGGGCCCGATAGTGCACCGTGTTGACGATGCCGCGATGCTCCACCATGACTCCCTTGGGGACTCCGGTGGACCCTGAGGTGTGCACGACGTAGGCGAGATCGCCGGGAGCCGTCGTCGACGCGGCGGGACGATGAGACGCGTTCTCCTCGACGTCCTTCGGGCCGATGACGACCGGGACGGCGGCGCCGAACTCGGCGGCGTGCGAAAGATCGGACAGCATCGCGGTGGCCTTCGCCGCGCTCACGATCGATCGGAGTCTGGCGCTTGGCTGTTCGGGGTCGACCGGCATGAACGCCGAGCCCGTCTTCAGGATCGCCAGCAGCGCCACGACCATCCACTCGGTTCGTTCACACGCCAACGCCACCAACCGATCCGGGCCGGTGACGGCGGTCGACGCCAGGTGTGCGGCGAGCGCCTCGGCGCGGGCGTCGAGTTCCGCGAAGGTCAGCGTGCCGGTTCCGGCGGCGACGGCCGTCCGGTCGGGGTGTCGACGTACCTGTTCGTGCACGAGGTCCAACAGTGTGGACGACTCGGGGAACGGCGCGGCCGTGTCGTTGGCGTCGCGCACCAGGAATCGACGTTGATCGTCCGGGAGCAGTTCTACCGTCGACACGGGACGGTCTGGTTCGGCGACGAGGCCGCTCAGCAATCGCGCCAACTGATCGGCGGTTCGTTCGATGGTGTCCCGATCGAAGACGTCGTCGCGATAGCTGACCAAGAGCACACCGGCGTCGTCGTAGCCGAAGACGAGGTCGAAGTCCGATACCGAGACGGCGAGGTCGACGGGTCGGACGACGGAGTCCGCCGCGCCCGACAGGGGTTCGAGTCCGGCGAACACGGATTCCACGAGGACGTCGAAGACGGGGTTCCGCCCGGTCGCGCGTTCCACGCCCAACTCGGAGACGAGCTGGTCGAACGGGTAGTCCTGGTGCGTCATCGCCTGCGCGAGGTTCGCGGACGAGGCCGCCACGGCTCCCCGGAACCCGGCGTCGAGGTCGAGCGGTGACCGCAGCACGATCGTGTTCGCGAACAGGCCCACCGAGTCGGCGACCCTCGGTTCGTCGCGACCCGAGGTGATCGACCCCAGTGGAATATCAGTGTGTCCACAGAGGCGATGGAGCAGTACTCGAACGGCGGCGACGACGCCGGCGAACGGGGTGGCGCCGGTCGCCCCGCACAACCGCCGCAAGCCGTCCCGGACGGCCGGTTCGAGCGCGACGCGCACCGTTCCACCCGAGGAGGACCGCGTCGGCGGTCGATGCCGATCCATCGATACATCCACATCGGGCAGATTGGCGAGTGTGCGATGCCAATAGTCGCGCGCCGCCGCGCCCGCGTCACCGTCGAGCCGTTCGCTGAGTGCCCCGGTGTGCGCGGAGTACGGAAGTGGTGTCGGCCGATCGATCCGGCCGGACTCGACGGCCTCCAGCAGGTCCCGCAGCATGACGGCGATGGACCAGCCGTCGCAGACGGCGTGGTGGACGCACAGCACGAGATGCCCTTGATCCGGGCCCTCCGCGATCCACGTGACGGCCCACAGGGGACCCTCGCCGAGGTCGAAGCGGTGGCGGCGATACCGGTCGACCTCGTCGGAGACGGTACCGGCCGAGACCGTCATGGACGGGACGACATCGTCCGGCGCGGCGACGATCTGATCGAGCCGCTCGCCGTCGGCGACCAGGGTCGTACGGAGCGCACCGTGTCTCGCGATGACGGCGGCGAGGCCGACCCGAAGGGTGTCGATCGAGAAGTCCGCGTCGATCCGGAATGCCTCGACCATGTTGTACGGACGGGATTCGCCGTCGTCATATTGTTCGAGGAACCACATGCGACGCTGCGCGCTACCCGCGGGGAAGCGACCCGAGCTCGGTGCCGAGACGGCCTCGGCCAGGGCGGCGGGACGCTCGGCGACGGCGGCGGCGATCGCGTTCGGAGTCGCGGCGGCGAACACCTGCCGGACGGTGATCGCGGCATCCCCGAACAACTCGCACAGGCGGCGCGTCAGGATCATCGCGGTGAGGCTGTGGCCGCCCGCGGAGAGGAACTCCTCGTCGCCGTGGCGCGGCGGACGACCGAGGACCTCGGTCCACGCGTCGGCCACCAGACGGTGCCGGTCGTCTTCCGGTTCCCACACGGTCTCGGCGGTGTCCGCCAACCGCAACAGTTCTCGACGGTCGACCTTGCCGTGCACCGTCAACGGCAACGCCCCCAAGGACAGCAGCGTCGTCGGGATCATGTGCGCGGGCAGTCTCGCGGCGAGTGCGGACCGAACGGCGCCCGTGTCCAGTGTGGCGTCGATGGGAACATAGGCGCCGATGAGACGTGGGGTGGATCCTGGTTCGGCGGCCGTGACGACGGCGGAGGCGGCGATCGCCTCGATGGCAGCGAAGGCGGCCTCGACCTCGGCGGGTTCGACCCGGTTGCCGTGGATCTGGATCTGGTCGTCCCCGCGGCCCAGGAACTCCAGGGCCCCGTCGGGCCGCCACCGAGCCTGGTCACCGGTGCGGAACGCGGGTGTGTCGGGGCGGTCCGGAACGGGGACGAACCGGCCCGGTCCGGTCGGTTCGTCGTCCAGGTACCCCGTGGCGACGCCGGGGCCCAGGATGACGATCTCGCCAGGTACGCCGATCGGGACGGGACGGTCGTCGGCGCCGAGCAGTTCGACGGCGAAACCGGGCGATGGTCGTCCGATGGGGACGGACACAAGAGCGGGCCAATCGGCTCCCGCGCAACGGAAGCTGACCGCCTCGACCGTGGCTTCCGTCGGGCCATATAGGTTTCCGAAGACGTCGACGTCGAGGCGGCCCGCCAACCGGGGCAGCAGCCCGGAGGGAATGTCATCGCCGCCGAGCAGGCAGTGGCGCAATCGCCGCGGGACACCGGACGGAATGGCGTCGACGAGAGCGGCGAGAAGCGATGGGACACAGTTGATCGCCGTGACCCCGAGACGATCGACGTCGGCCCAGAACACGGCGGGCTCGACGTCGCCGCCCGAGGGCAGGCTCACAAGGCAGCCACCGGCCGTCAACGTCACGAAGATCTGATAGGTCAGCGCGTCCGAGGAGATCGCCGAGAGCATCGCGAATCGAGTGCGGTCGTCGAAATCGGCCCACGCGACGGCCGCCGTCATCTTGTGCGCGAGTTGCCGGTGCGTCAACGCGACGGGGCGGGGCGCCCCGGTCGATCCGGAGGTGAAGAACAGGACGGCCTCGCCGTCGGCGGTGGACGTCGACGCGACGTCGGCGGGCGGGGCCACCAGCAGCTCCGCCGCGGCGATCACGGGAGCGTCGCCGTCAACGAGACGGGCGCCGTCGACCGTGACAACGAGGGAGGCGCCGGACAGTCGCAGTTGCCGCGCGAGCCGCTCCGAGGGATGGCTCGGGTCGAGCGGCACATAGGACGCTCCCGCACGCAGCGCGGCGAGGATCGTAATGACGAGTTCGGGGCCGCGTGGCAGCAGAACGGCGACGCGCCCGCCGACGACGCCCGGCCGCTCACGCATGAGCGCGGCGGCGGCGTGAACGCTCCGGTCGAGCTCCGCGTATGTCCACCGGCGGGTGCCGTCGGTCAACGCCTCCCGGTGCGGGCCGGTGGCGATGGTCGTGTCGACGAGTTCGGTCAGGGTCCGAGCGGCGAAAGGAGCCGGACGCTCAGGGCCGGACCAGGACCGGATGCGCTCGCGTTGCGCGACACCGAGCACGTCGACATCAAGGCAACGGCGGTGCGGATCCTCGGCGATGGCGGTCAAGGCCGCCGCGACGCCGACGGCGAGTCCGTGCGCCGCGGCGGGAAACGCCCCCGAAACACTGTCCACATCGATCGTCAACGCGCCGTCGCGGTGGCGTGCCGTCACCGTGAGACCGGAGGTCGGGGTGAGAACGTCGTCGTCCACGCGGATGGACAGTGACAAGGGCGCGACGACGCCGGCGAGCGCGAGGCGGTCGAGGAGCGCGCCCCGGTCCGTCCAGGCGATCGGTACGGCGCTCTCGAACTCGGCGTGCAGCGCCCCCAGGAATGCCGAGACGGGCGCGTCGGCGTCCAGCGGAGCGCACAACGCCAGTTCTCCCCCACCGGGGGCCGCCGTGACGAGGGCGGGGAGCCTCGCGGAATCGAAGCGCCGCAGGACGATGCGGGTGGCGGCGGCGACGAGCAGCCGCCAACCCACGGGTTCGCCGCCGGTCATCCGATCCAGCGCGGACGTGGCGTCGGCCGGGACATGGCCGGTCTCAACGGTGGCGAGGGACGACGCCACGGATTCCAGCAGGGGTTCGCCATCGACCGATGCCAGCCGGGACAGCCATGCTTCCGGCACCGTCATATCGCCACTCATCGATCCTGCTTTCTGTCGGGGTGTCGTTGCCGAGCCGACGGCATTGAGTACGGTCGTTGCCCACCCGCGACCGTCAGCGCATCCTCACCGGACGGTGTGGAGCCGACGCAGGGCCTTCGCCGAACGTCATGCGCCGAAGATCGTCGGCTATCACGTCGCTTCCACGTCCGCCATGATATTCGATGCTGTCGCGCCCAACCTGAGCACGCGATACGTGGGTTCAGGCGAAGAGATCCTCTATGGATCGAAGCCCGCCGACGACCTCGAAGTACCGTGCCGTCAGATTCGCGTCGGCCGCGATGTGCCGCATCATCGCCAGTCTCGCGGGCGGAACGGCGAGCCGAGCGCATTCCAGGGTGGCCGAGTAGGACGGTCGTAGCGCGGCGTCCCGCGCGGCCCCGTAGCCCGCGAGGGCGGCGTCCCATTCGGTCGGATCGTGGCCGGTCAGCATTGACGCCAGCAAGTCCGCCTGGGTGAACGCGTTCGTGATGCCGTGCGCGGTGATCGAGTCGCGATGATGCCCGGCGTCACCGACGAGCGCCCAGCCGGGACCGGCGGCCCGGCGGAAGAAGTTGCGCTGTCGACGGCTGCCGCGCAGGCGATCCGTGCGGCGCTCGGGGGTGAGCGCGTCGGCGAGTTCGGGAACGACATGGGCGATCGCCGCCAGGTGCGCGGCTTCCAGATCGGCTGCGGCCGTGGGAAAGTGGTCCTGTGGGCGGTAGGTGGCGACGAGCGTCGTGTCGTCGTTGGTGGGGATGACGGCGGTCCAATGCCCCACACGTTCATAGAAACCGAAGCCGACGCCCAGGCCTTGCCACGCGCTGTAGTGCACGTAGCTGACGGACGGCTCCTCCAGTTCCATCGGCGCGTCGACGAGCCGCGCCACCGTCGAGTTGGCGCCGTCGGCACCGATGACGAGATCACATCGGACGTGGTGCTCCCGCCCGCCCGTGGTGTAACGGACACCGTCGACGCGGCCGTCGGCCGTCCGAGTCAGGTCGACGCAGCGAGCGCGATCGACGAATGTTGCTCCACTATCGACGGCGGCACGGATGAGCACCTGGTCCAGGAGCCACCGCCGGGGCGCGTAGGTCGACGCCTGCCCGCCGACGAAGGGCACCGGGCCGGCAAGCGTGACATCCTCGACGCGATACCGGATCTCGGTGATCGGAGGGCACCCGGTGGCGCGCACGTCATCGAGGACCTTCCATTTGTCGAGCAGGATGACGCCGGACGGTTGTATGTAGAGAGTGGACATGGTGTCGGACGGAAACTCCGCCCTGTCCAAAACGAGCACTCGGAAACCCTCGCGCGCCAACAGCATCGCGGATGCCGCTCCGGCACAACGTGCTCCGATGACGACGCAATCGACGCGCACGAGTGAGCCTCTCGCCAAAAGAAAGGAGAACCGGGGGAGGTGAAGCAGTGGGCTATTGTGTCACACACGACCCCAGACGCAGGTGAGGACACATGCTGAAATCGCACCGTATGGCCGTCATCCCCTTCTCCCCGAAACGGCTCGACGAGGAACTGGCGATCCTCGACAACCTCGACGCCGCCGCCGAATACGATGCCTTCACCTTCGGGTCGTGGACCAGTCACGTACTCGCCAACGGATCGGGAAGTGCGTCGGACACGGCGTTCCAACCACACGACAACGGCCTGCACCACACCGAGCTCGGGGACCGGCTGCCGACCATCATGGGCCTCATCCACGACCATTTCAACGTCGAGCACCTACAATGGGCACGGATCTTCCGGCTCCACAAGGGGATCCTGGCGCCCCACGTCGACTTCCTCGAGTTCGAGCAGCCGGGCGTCCGCCTGCAACTCCCCCTTCAGACCAGCGTCGAATCCCTGCACACGGAGAACGACCTCGTCTACCACCTGCGTCGTGGTGAGGTGTGGCGCATCCACACCACCGATCCGCACTCCGCGTACAGTTCCAGCGAGGAGTCGCGGCTGTCGCTCTGCCTGGACTTCGCCGAAGGGCACTTCGACCCCGAACGTGACATCACCGGAAACATCACGCCGACCGAGGACGTGTACCTCCACGACCGTCCCGTGTTCGCCGATGGCGAGCTGGACGAGATCATCGCGAACGCGAAGCCGACACGACAGAACGCCCGTGACGTGTTCGGCAGCCTCGCAGCTGTCCACTATCAACGCCAGTCGAACGCCACCGAGGTCTTCGACTGGTTCGAGCGTGCCGCTCGCGCCACGGGCGATGACGAACTCATCGCCAAGGCGATCGCGTTCCGCACCTACTGCATCCACAAGCGAGCATATAAAGAGGACTTCGTCTGGTGACGGCGGTCAGGGCCGGAACCCATCCCGCCGCGCGGGCTCCGGACGACGCCTCGCCACGTTGTCGGCACATCCGCCTCTCGGATGCATTCCACCTGGAACCACTCGCGACGGACGAGGACTCCCACAAGCCCTGAAGCGTGTTTCGTTGCCGCGCATGACCTGAGACGACGAGACACCCTCTAGCGGCGCATCGGCACCGGGATGGGGTCGACGCCCGGCAGGGCTCGCCGATCGAGCTTTCCGTTCGGAGACATCGGAAGTGCCGCGACCGTCCACCATTTCACCGGCACCATGTAGTCCGGCAGCACCGCCAGCAGGATCGCCCTCAGTCGCGGCACCGGTGGCGGATCACCGACGATCACCGCGTGCAGCGCGATCGCGCCGTCCGCACCGCGAACCCCGTACACCGCCGCACCCCGGATCCCATCCAATGTCGATAGATGAGCCTCGACCTCGCGCGGTTCGACGGAGTTCCCGCGAATCTTGAGAAGATCGTCGATCCGACCGAGCAGTTGAAGCGTCCCGTCCGAACGCCACCGGCCCCGGTCCCGGGTCCGATACAGGCGATGGCCGGTCGCGAAGGGGTCGTCGAGGAACAGCAGACCGGTCAACTCCGGATCGGTGTATCGACCGACGCCGACACCTCCGATGTAGACCTCTCCGACCTCTCCATCCGGCACCGCACGACGTTCCCCGTCCAAGATCCGGATATAGGTGTTCCACACGAGCGCGCCCACCGGCGGATCCGCTTCGACGTTGCCGAGGCGATCGCTCATCGAGTGCGAGCACACCATGTGGTTCTCGGCCGGGCCGTAATGATTGTGGAGGGACAGTTCGGGACGGTCCCGCAGCAACTCCGCGAGTTCCGGCGACACCCGCACGGTCTCTCCCGCGCTGATGACATGCCTGAGCGACGGAGCGTTCGCCAACGACGTCGGCGCGGCCATCATCGCATCGATCATCGACTGTGGAAGATCGATGACCTCGATGTCGTTGTCGATGACGAAACGCACGAGGGCGCGCGGATCGCGTCGAACGGCTCGCGGCGGCACGTACAGGGTTCCACCCGACGCGAGGGTGTAGAACAGCTCCTGCACGGAGACGTCGAAGCTCAACGGAGCCGCCTGCAGGACCCTGCGATCACGACCGAGGCCGGACGCCTCCACTTGCCATGACACGAAGTTGGCGAGGCACCGGTGCGTTTGGACGATGCCCTTCGGCGCGCCGGTCGAGCCCGACGTGACGATCAGATAGGACGTGTCCTCGCCAGTGAGCTCCGGTCGCAGATACGGTTCCGGTGCCCCGGACACGAGGTCCCGCAGCCGCACCGCCCCAGCGTCGACCTCCTCGCCGGCGTCGACCCGAATCGACGCCGACGCCGTCGACGCGATGGCGGCGATCCGATCGGCCGGATACGACAGGTCGACCGGCAGATACGCCGCGCCGACCCGCAGCGCACCCAGCACGGCCGCGGTGAAGTCCACCCCGGCCTCAGCGGCTATCAGGACGACATCGCCTCGCCCGACACCGCGCCGAGACAGCCCGGACGCGGCCGTGTCCGCCCGGAAGTCCAACTCCGCGTATGTCGCGCGACCATCCGACGCGACGACCGCGAGGGTGTCGGGCTTCCGCTTCACAACACGGTCGATCGACTCCAGAACCGTCACCGCGCCGATCCGCACTGACGGACCGGCGTGCCCGGGACCAACGAATCCGCTCATACCTGCGAGCCTGCCAGGAACGCGTACGGGTCGCGCGGGTCGCCCGAGTTCGACTCAATCGCGATGTCCACTCCGACACCGCATTCCGAGGCGAGCTCCTCGAACAGCTCGATCATCGCCAGGTCCTGCACTGCGAGGCCCGTCGAGTCGTACACGGTCGGTCGATCCCGCAATCCGGCCGCGAGCTCGGGCCGCGCGATCATGTCCAAAACAGATGGTCCAATCTCCCCGTCGACGAGTTGCTGGCACTCGCCCTCACGGGACGCCTGACCGCGATGATCGGGACACACGACTCGCTTGCGCAGCAGGGAGATCGGCAGCTCGATCTTTCCCGGCATGTCGGACCCGACGGCGTTGACGTGACCGGCGGCGGCGTCGGCGAGCACCGGCCCCTCCCCCACGGCGACCGAGGTGGCCGTGCAAATGAGATCCGCGCGATCCTCCAACTCCCGCAGCGAGACCACCTCGACCCGCGCTCCCGCGCCCCGAGCGCGCGCCGCGAAGCCGTTCTCGGCTTCGGTTTCAACGTCGCTCACCAGAACCCGGTCGAAGTCGAAGACCCGGTCGAGCGCGTGCAACTGCGTCACGGCCTGCGCGCCGCAACCGACGAGACCGAGCACCGAGGACGACGGATCGGCGAGCAGACGGCTCGCGATCGCCGACGCGGCTCCCGTCCGAATCGCCGTCGCGAAGGTCGCATCCACAATGGCTCGAAGATGCCCCGACGCGGCGTCGAAGCCGTACAACGTAGACAGAATGGTCGGTTGCAGATACTTGGCCGGATTGTGCGGGTGATAGCTGACCATCTTCACCGCCACCGTCGAGCCGTGGCGCAGCGCGGGCATCCACTCGACGAGGCCGCGATGCGGAGTCGTCAGCACGAATCCGTCACGCTCACGCAGTTCGACGAGACCCTGAACGCTGTCCGTCATCACTGCCATGAGCCGGTCGATCGCCATGTCGTACAGGTGATCCAGGCCGACCTTGGACACGATCGCGGCGACCGCCTCGGCGTCAATCACACGTGTCACGTCGTTCCTCATGCGGTGCCCTTTCCGTCATTGACAAGTACCGGTTCCAGGTCGTCGGAGGAGTCCAAAGCCGCCGAGACAATCTCTTCTCCACGGCGACGCGCCCACCTGTCGACAAGAGACAGACCGGGGGACGCGGCCAGAGTCGTCACGATCGCGACGACCACGACGAGCGCGAACGTCGTAGACGTGATCAGGCCGGCCTGAAGACCGATATTGAGCGCGATCAATTGGATCAACCCGCGCGCGTTCATCAACAGACCGATCCGCAACGAGTCCGTCCACGACTCCCCGACCGCGCGAGCCGTCAACGCGCACGCCCCGAGCTTTCCGGCGAAGGCCACCACGACCAGCGCCGCGCCCGCGACGAGGATCGAACTCGTCCCGAGCAGACCGAAGTCGGTGCGGAGCCCGGAGAACGTGAAGAACAGCGGCAGCAACAGGCCCACCGTCATCGGACGGATCACCTCGATGAGGCGTTCCGAGATGGCGCCTCGCGGAATGACGGCTCCGAGGGCGAACCCGCCGAAGATCGCGTGGATGCCGATCATGTCCGTGAACCACGCCGAGATCAACAGAATCACGGCGGCGACCGCGAAGATCTTCTCCTGGCTGAGCCGCGGCAGCGTCCGAGCCAGGATCGGCCGCAGAATGAGGAGCACGACGATGAGGAGCACGAAACCGCCGCCCGCCAACATCGCCCCGCCGCTGGTGCCGGAGCCCGCGAGAGCGAGCGCGACGGCGAGCAGGACCCACGCGAGGACGTCGTCGAGCGCACCGGCCGCGAGCGACAACAGTCCGTACCGCGTCTTCGACTCACCGCGCTCACTGATGATGCGCGCGAGCATCGGGAACGCCGTGATCGCCAGGAGCAGGCCCACGTACATCGCGCCGATCTCGATCGAGATCCCGTCGGGGAACAACGGAACGGCGCCGTCGGCCAGGTAGACGAAGCCGAAGCCGAGCGCGATCGGGATGATGATCCCACCGGCGGACACGGCCATGCCGGGACCGGCGAAGCGTTTGATGCCGTCGGTGGGGAACTCCAGACCGACGGTGAACATGTAGAGGACGAGACCGAGCTGGCTGACGACACCGATGGTCGACAGGACCTCCTCGGGGAAGATCCAGTCCTGCACCTGCGGCGCGACTAGGCCGAGCAGTGACGGCCCGAGCAGCACACCGGCGATCATCTCGCCGACGACCGGAGGCTGTCCGATCTTCTTGCACAGGGCGTGCATGATCCGGCACGCGACAACGATGACGGCGAGGGCCATGAAGAACGTCGCCGATAGCTCTGTAAGGGACATGAGGGGGCTCCTCGGTGGTGTCAGCTGGGATCCGCCAGCAGGCGGGCCAGTTCTGCGAAGAAGTCGTCGGGACGATCCCGGAAGTAGAAATGCCCCCCGGCGAACATGCGCGAGGAGAACGCGGCCCGGGTGTGCCGCGCCCACGCGGCGAGCTTCGGTTCGTCCTCGTAGTCGTCCCGGCCCCCGAGCGCGACGATTGGTGTCGATAGTGGATTGCCGTCGACGAAGCGGTAGTCCTCGGCTGCTCGCATGTCCGATCGCAGACTCGGCAAGGCGAGTGCGCGGACGTCCGGGTCGTCGCGGATCTCGCTGGGCATCGTGCCGTACAACCGCTCCATCTCGGACACGAACGCGTCATCATCCAACATGTACAGAGGAGTGTCTCGGATGTCGAGCGTCTCGGGTGCCCCGCAGGCGGAGAGGATGAGGCGTTCAGGTGCCGGTCGGCCCGCCGCCGCGAGGCCGCGCGCGACCTCGAACGCGAGCAGGGCTCCGAAACTGTGCCCGAACAGCGTGTAGGGCGGCTGGAAGTCGACCTCGGCGATCATCGCCTTGACGATGTCATCGACCGAGGTGAGATGCGATTCGGAGAATCGGCTGCCGCGGCCAGGGAGCTGCACGGCCCACACCTCGGTGCCTGGCAGCGGGTCCGACCACGCCATGTACTCTCCCGCCGCTCCCCCCGAGTGCGGAAAACAGTAGAGGCGTTGGCGCGCGGCCGGATCCTGCCGTCGCGAGAGAAGCCAGCGCGGACGGACGTCCGTCCGGGGCGGGTTCGCGATCGGAACGGCGGTCGAGCGCGGTTCGGCGACGGACGACGGCGTCGCCTCGTCCGGTTCAGGAAGCCGATACGCGCGACGCTGGAACGGGTAGGTCGGAGCGGGAACGCGACGGGCGGGCGTCTCGTGCGTCGCCTCCCAGCGGATCTCGTGTCCGGCGACCCAGACGGAGGCGACGGCGACAAGCGGGGTCGACTCGTCCAGACCCAAGCAGGACACCGCATCCGGTGCGGACGACGTCAGCGCGATCCACAGCCGGTCTCGACGGGCGACGGGGCCGGGATCGACGCTGACGCCGGCGAGCGTCGAAGTCGAACCCGACTCGGCCGCCGCCACCGCTTCCGACAGTGGACGATCACCGCGCACCGCGGCGAGGACCGGCGCGTACGTTCCCGCGACGCGCGTAGGCGTGACCCCGAGGTCGTTCCACCAGCCGGTGAGGGCGTACGCGACGGCGATCGACGTGTATCGGAGCGCGTCGGGATCGGTTGCGTCCCCGCGCAACGCGGGTCGCGGATCGATCGGGCAGACGGCGGCGCACGCGTCGACGCGGGACGCGAACGCGCTGTCCCGGTCATAGCGATGGCGAGCTGCGGCGAGTGCCGTCGCATCGAGGTCGTCGTAAACGAAGCCGAGTTCGCGACGTTCCTCGCCGGTGACGACGATCCCGGCCGGATGCACGACGCAGGCGCGATGTTCGAAGGCGCGACGTCCGATTTGAAGGGTCCAGGCGAGGTCGTGGGGTGACGTCGTGGCGGCCGCCGCGGCAACGGCGTCGCGATATTCGCACAGCGCCTCCGGGGTCCGTGCGCTGACGGGGAAGAGCTGGGGTCCCGTCGCGGGGGTGTGCGGCGTGGACGTCGGGGCTTCCTCGATCACGAGGTAGGTGTTGTTGCCGCCGTGCCCCCAGTTGGAAATGCCCGCCCGGCGGGGTGTCGACGTGCGCGGCCATGCGTCGACGGTGCGGCCGACGGTGAACGGGTTCCGTTCGACGCCGAGCCCCGGGTTGACTTCGGCGAGACCGATGGTCGCGGGTAGTCGCTCATGTCGTAGAGCGAGAATGACCAGGATGAGCGCCAACACCCCACCTGCGGCGTCGGTGTATCCGATGAGGGCCTTCAGGGATCCGACCCGACAGGACGGAAGCGCCGCGTCACGGGGCAGGAAGACCCGGCGCATCCCGGCGAGTTCGAGATCGCCGAGCCCCCGGAAGCCGGAACCGAGTTCGGCGTACCCGATCGTCGCGGGGTCGACGTCGGCGACCTGGCAGGCGGCGGAGATCGTGTCGCTGACACCATCGACGCTGAGCGATGTGTAGTCGGGCTTACGACTTCCATCATTGTGGACGGCGGAACCACGGACGAGGGCGTGCACGGTGTCCCCGTCGGCGATCGCGTCTGACAATCGCTTGAGGACGACGAGACCGGCGCCGTTGGCCATGACGATGCCGTCGCCGCGCGCGTCGAGCGCCCGATGGTGCCCATCGGCGGAGATCGATCCGGCCGAACCTGAGATGTCCGTCTCGTGTGGAACATGCACGCTCGCGCCGCCCGCGAGGGCCATGTCGCAATCGCCCGCCAGGAGCGCCTGACAGGCCAGATGAATGGACACACCGGATGATGCGCAGGCCGCCTGAACGCCGAGCGCGGGCCCGGTCAGTCCGAGCAGGTACGCGATGCGGCCGGTCAGTTCCGCCACGTCGCTGGCGGCGTGCAACTGATCATGCCGCAACCCCAGCCGCCGACGACGCAGGAAGAGTTCGAGCAGGTGGCCCGACTCGCTGACTCCCGCGTAGACACCGATGTGACCGTCGAACACGGCCGGATCGTGCCCGGCGTGTTCGAGCGCCTCCCATGCGCACTCCAGGAGGACACGGTGCTGAGGATCGAGGATCAACGCCTCGTCGTCGGTGATCGCGAAGAACGACGCGTCGAACGCGTCGGCGTCCGGCATGACCCCGTACGCGGGGACTCTTCCGTCCGGCAGCGCCGGGTAGCGGGTCAGCAGGTCGTTCTCGGAGTTCATGGCCCGCCACAGCGCATCGAGACCACGGACGGACGCGAACCGTCCGGCCATCCCGACCACCGCGATGGTGGAGTCCGCGTCGAGAGTCATGAGTTCTCCTCGTGAGATCTACCGGAACGGGATCGCCGACGACGATCCAGGGCGGACCGTCCGTGTCGGAGTCTTGCTCCGCGGTCCGCCGGGCCGGGGTTCGAATCGGTTTCATCGGTCCAGTACCGCGCCATCGCCGACACGGTGGGACTGTCGTACAGCGCCGTGACCGGCAATTCCCTCCCCAGCTCGGCCGCGATCCGGGCCCTCAGGGTCATGAGCGAGAAGGACGTGCCGCCGACGTCGAAGAAGTTGTCATGGACGCCGATGCCGTCGATCCCGAGAACATCAATCCACAGTGCCAGAAGCCGGTGCTCGTGCGGAGTGGCCGCCGGGACGGGCGCGGCCGGGGCCGCCCACGCCGGTTCCGGAAGCGCCGATTCGTCCAGCTTTCCGTTGGGGGTCAATGGAAGCGATCCGATGGCGGTGAACACCGACGGAACCATGTACTCGGGGAGACGACGGCGCAGCTCCGTTCGAACGGCGGGTTCGTCCCACGGACCGGTCGTCACGACGTACGCCGCCAACCGGTCGACACCGTGCCGGTCCCGGCGCACCGTCACGGCCGCGTCGGACACGGCGGCCAGAGCCGTGACCGCGCCTTCGATCTCGCCGGGTTCGATGCGCAGACCGCGCAGTTTGAGCTGTCGGTCCGCCCGGCCGAGGTACTCCCATTCGCCGTCGCCGCGCAGGCGGACGATGTCGCCGGTGCGGTACATCCGCTCGCCGGGATGCCACGGATCGGGCAAGAACCTCCGCGCGGTCTCCGCATCGCGCCCCAGGTAGCCGCGCGCGAGCCCGGGGCCCGCCAGGTACAGCTCACCGCGAGCGCCACGCGGGACGAGTTCGGCGTCCTCGCCGAGGATGTAGCCACGGGTGCCGGGCAACGGCCGACCGATCGACGGGCGCCGATTCCCCTGCTTGACATCGGCCCAGCTCGAATCGGCGGTGTCCTCCGTCGGACCGTAGATGTTGAAGATCCGCTCGACTCGGCCCGCGTCGTACACGCGCTGAACCAGCTCGCCCGGCAGCGGTTCGCCACCGAGACACACCGTCGTCAGCTTGGGCGGCAACGGTCCGGCTTTGAGGAGTTCCCGCATCAGGCTCGGCACCGTTTGCAGCAAAGTCACCGTGTCGGCCTCGGGATGGTTCGCCAAGTCTAGGGCGGTGTCGACGATGAGCAGGCTTCCCCCGAGCGGGATCGCCGCGAAGATCTCGAACACGGACGCGTCGAAACCGAGCGGGCTGGCCGCGAAGACGACCTCGACCCACTGGGGCCGCAGGGTCCGTCGGTAATACTCGACAAGGGACACCACGCTGTGATGCTCGACGACGACGCCCTTCGGCTTCCCCGTCGAACCGGACGTGTACAGGATGTACGCAGCGCCACGGTCGTCCGTCATCGCCGCGAGCCGGTCGCCCGCGCAGGCCGAGATCGAGGCGGCGTCCGCGTCGAGTGAGACGACCTCGACGGGTCGGCCCTCCACCAGCGGCGCATGGGTCGAGTCCGTGACGACGATCGGGACCGCCGAGTCGTCCAGTAGGTAGGCCAGCCGATCCGACGGCAAGCCGGGATCGATCGGAACGTACGTGCCACCGGCTTTGAGGATCGCGAACAGCACGGTGAAGACGCGCGTATCTCTCGGCAGGATGATCCCCACCGGGGTCTGCGGGCCGACACCGCGCGACCGCAGATACCGTGCGAGCCGGTTGGCTGCCGCGTCCAACTCGGCGAAACTGACGACGGTGTCGTTGTGCCGCAGAGCGATCCGGTCCCCGGTGAGATCGGCCGTCCGCTCCAGGTATTCGTGCGCGGTGAGCACCGGACGGGCCAGCGCGGGTTCCACGGCGACCGTGAGGGACGACGCCTCGGTGTCCGTCAGACGCGCGAGCCGAGAAAGCGGGGCGGACGGATCGGCGGCGAACGCCTCGGCCGCACCGACGAACCTCGCCAGCATCGCCTCGGCCGTCGCCGCGTCGAACAGGTCCGTGACGTAACTCAGGCCGACGTCGACGTGACCGTCGACCGTCTCCCGCACGCTCAGGTCGACATCGAACTTCGCCGAGTTCTCTTCGATGTCGATGTCGCCGAACAGATCGGCGGGTTCCTCGGCTGCGGAATCGTGCGAGTAGAACGCCTGGACGAGTGGGTTGCGGTTCAGCCGCGACTCGACGCCGAGTTCTTCGACGACGCGATCGAACGGCACCTCGGCGTGCCGGTAGGCCGCCACCGCCGTGTCTCGCACCCGGGCAATGAGGTCCTCACCGGACGGATCACCACCGACGTTCGTGCGCAACACCACTGTGTTGACGAACAGACCCACCACGTCGTCGACCGCGTCCCGACCCCGGCCGGACTCCGGAATACCGACCAGCACCTCCGACTGTCCTGAGTACTGAGACAGCACGGCGGCCCAGATCGCGTGGTACACCATGAAACCGGTCGCCTGCTGCCGACGTCCCAACTCGACGAGCGCCCGCCCGATCGATTCGGGAATCGTCGCCGTGACGGTCCCTCCCACGTACGCGGGGCGCTCGGGACGGGGCCGGTCGAATGGCAGGTCCAATTCGACCGGCGCGCCCGCCAGCGCGTTCCGCCAGTACGCCAGTTCCCCGTCGAGACCGGCTCCGTCGAGCCGAGCGCGCTGCCGTGTCACGTGATCGGCGAATCGCGGCGGCGGGGGCAGTTCCACCGGCGCGGCCTCACACCAGGCGCGATACGCGATCGCGAGTTCACGACGCAGGATCGACTGCGACCACCCGTCGGACACGATGTGGTGAGTGTTGAGAACGATGGCGTGGTCGTCCGGTGCGACCGTCACGACCAGGCATCGTGTCGGCAGTTCAGCGGCGATGTCGAAGGGCCGTTCGACCTCGGCCGCGATGTGACGTCGGCCTTCCGCCCACGGATCCGGGCGGCTCGGGTCGACACGGACCCATGCGAACGGGACGGAGTCGTCGCTGACGAGAGCGGCGGGTTCACCGTCGACCGCGGTGAACCGCCACCGCAGCACCTCGTGGCGCCGGGCGAGTTCGCCGACCGCGCCGCGTAGGGCCGCCTGGTCGAGCGGGCCCCGCAGACGCAGCACCATTGGGGCGTTGTACGTGGCGGCGACGTGGCCGGTCTGTTCGAGGAACCACAACCGACGCTGCGCCAGCGACAGGGAGCGAGTGTCCGAACTGGTCGATGCGGCGAGCTCGGATGGCGGCGGTGGTGTTGGCGGTTCGTTCGACGCGACGTGATCGTGGGCCGTCGTCCCCACCTCGGTCGGCGGGGGCGCGAGTCGGCGCGCCATGCCTGCGACCGTCGGATGGTCGAATGCCAGGGACGGCGCGACCTCCGCATCGAAACGGCCGCGCAGCCGAGCGACGAGTTTGAGCGCGAGCATGGAGGTGCCGCCGACGGAGAAGAAGGCGTCATCAACGCCGAAGTCGGTGTGGCCGAGGATCTCCGCCCAGGTGGCATGGACGCTGCGCTCGACGTCGTCGCGTGGAGCGACGACGGTCGGCGTCTCGGACACGACGGGCATCGCGGTCGGACGAGGGGATCGACCGTCGATCGACAATCGCACCGAGGCGATCGACGTGTCGACGTCCTCCGTCAAGGCGACCGCCAGGGCGCGCACATCGGCGAGCATCGCCTCGGCCGTCGACGGGTCGAACAGGTCGGCCGCGTATTCGAGGTGATAGACGACCGAACCGTCCTGTGGCAGACGAGCGAACAGGGCGACGTCGAACTTCGCGAGTTCGCTCGGGAAATCCATGTATCGCCCGGGAACCCCACCGAGTTCGCAGGTGTCGGCGTCGAACACGTCGCAGGTGAACATGGCTTGGAACAGCGGGTTGCGATCCAGGCTGCGCGGCACGTCCAGGGCCGAGACGAGTCGCTCGAACGGGAGTGCGGCGTGTTGATACGCGTCGAGGGCGGCCGAGCGGACCTGCCCAAGGAGGGAACCGAGGCTTGGCGCGTCACCGACCTTCGCGCGGACGACGATCGTGTTGACGAACAGGCCGAGCAGATCGCGCAGTTCGGATCGGCCCCGGCCCGCCTCGGGCGCGCCGATCAACACATCGGACTGTCCACTGTACCGTGCAAGCATCGCGGCGTAGAGCGCCAGGTGCACCATGAACGGCGTGGCCTCGAAGCGACGCCCCACCTCACGCAACGCGTCGCCGACCTCGGGCGGCAGCGTCACCGACGCCAGTCCTCCACGGCCGGCGGAGGCGCCACTCGGACGCGCGTGGTCGAGAGGAAGGTCGAGCACCGGCTCGGCGCCGTCGAGGACGCCGCGCCAGTGCTCGATGTCGGCGTCCATCCGCCCCGTGGCGAACTCGTCGGTCTGCCATGCCGCGTAGTCGATGTACTGCACCGGCAGCGGCGGCAGGTCGGCGGCGCGATCGGCGAGCGCCGCTCCGTACAGTTCGGACAGATCACGGTGCACGATCCCGACGGACCAGCCGTCGGTGACGATGTGGTGCATGGTGAGGGCGAGAACATGGTCGTCGGCATCGACCATGATCAACTCGCCACGGACCAGCGAGTCCCGTTCCAGATCGAAGGCCTCACGGGTCGCGTCGAGAATGCGGCGCTCCAGGGCCTTCTCGCGGTCGGCCTCGTCGACGTCACGCAGGTCGGTCACCGTCAACGATGGAACCGTGGAGGAGACGAGGACGACGGGTTCGCCGTCCACGTCAACGAAGCGCGACCGCAGGACTTCATGACGTTCGCACAGTCCGGCGAGCGCGACGTTCAACGCGTCGACGTCGAGCGCCTTCGAAAAGCGGTAGACCAGCGGCGAGTTGTACAGGGCGGACGATCCACCGATTCGGTCGGTGAACCACAGACGACGTTGTTCGAACGACGACGCGGTATGCCGCGCCGCTGCGGGATTCCCGGTCAGCTGACGAAGGAAGGTGGCCTTGTCCTCGTCGTCGAGACGCTCGAAACGCTCGAATATTCCGCTGCGCAACTTCTCCTCCTAGCTACCGTGGTGCCGTGTCCTGTCCAATGCACTATGGGCCACGTTGGCAAGGGCGCCGTTCCACGATGGCCGGACGCGCTGCGGAGTGCAACCTTAACATGCAGATACATCGATCCGTGTGTCCGTTCCACCGCATTCCGTCACTCACCGTCTCCGTCCGCGGCGTCGGCGGCGGTGCCGTGCCAGGACCGCCAGAGACTCGCATACGTCCCATCGGCCGCCAACAGTTCGTCATGCGTACCGAGTTCGACGATCTCGCCGTCCGCCATCACCGCGACGCGGTCGGCGTCCGAGGCGGTGTGCAGGCGGTGCGCGATCGCGAGCACCGTCCGTCCCCGCATGACGGTGGCGAGCGAGCGTTCCAGGTGGCGGGCCACCGAGGCGTCGATCATGGAGGTGGCCTCGTCCAGGACGAGTATCTGAGGATCGGACAAGGCCAACCGGGCCAGCGCGACCTGCTGAGAACGTGCCGGGGACAGCGACAAGCCGCCTGACCCGACCACCGTGGACACTCCATCCGGGAGCGCCTCGACCCAGTCGGCGGCGTCGACCGCCGCCAGCGCGGCCGCGACCCGTTCGGGGGACGCGTTCGGGTCCGCGAGGGCGACGTTGTCGGCGATGCTGCCGGCGAAGACGTGATGTTCCTGGGTGACGAGGGCGACGACATTACGACGGTGATGCGGCGCGATCGCGGCCAGATCGACGTCTCCGACGGTCACGCGACCGGCCGTCGCGGGGTGTACGCCGGCGACGATTCTGCCCAGTGTGGACTTTCCGGCACCGGACGCTCCGACGATGGCGATCCGTTCACCGGGCGCGACATCGAGATCGATGCCACGCAGGACCTCCCGATCGGACCGATACGAGAACCGGACCCCGTCGACGCGAACCCGGGAACCGTTGGGGGTCGCCGTTTCGGAGCTCGGAGCCTCCGAGACCTGACCGACACCGAGGATGCGCGACAGCGCCGCCCCGCCGACCTGGAGCTCGTCGAGCCAGCTCAATAGTTCGTCGAGCGGGTCGACGAGAGCCCTGGTGTACAGCACCGCCGCCGTCACCTCGCCGAGCCCGACCCAGTCGTTGGCATAGGCGATGCCGCCGACGAGCAGCGTGCCGACGACGGGAAGGATGTATCCGACATCGACCATCGGGAACCACACCGTGCGCAGGCGAAGCGTTCCGCGTTCAGCACGGTAGGAGCGCGCGATGTCCGTGTCGGTGCGACGAACACGGCGTTGCTGAAGGCTCAGCGCATCGACGGTGCGGGCCCCGTGCACGGTCTCCGAGAGCCCGTCGGTGAGATCCGAATAGCTCGCGCCCTCGTTGAGGTACGCGGGGCGCGCGCGTCGCAGATACCACCGGGTCGACAGGCCGAGCAGGGGCACGGCGATCAGACTGGCGAGCGCCAGAAGCGGGCTCACGACGACGAGGGCGACCGCTGTCAACACCACGGTCAGAACGGCCGTCGCGATCGACGGAACGCCCATGCGGATCGCCCGTGACAACATGTTGACGTCCCGGGAACTGCGCGAGAGCAGATCGCCGGTACCGGCGGTCTCCACTGTGGCGATCGGCACCGCGAGAACACGATCGACGAACTCCTCCCGCAGGTCCGCGAGCGTGTGCTCGCCGAGCCGGGCTGCGGCGAGCCGGGCCATTCGGGTCAGGAGGCCCTGCACGAGCAAGAACACCGCGACGGCGGCCACGACCAGGTCGACACGGGGTGCCGTCGAGCCGCGCGCCACGTCCTCGACGAGGTATCCGAGGAGGGCGGGAACGGCGAGGCCGCAGGCGGTCGCGCCGAAGAACCACGCGATCGTGGCGAACAACATCCGTTTCCTGGTTCGCGCCAGGGTGAGGAGATGACGGCGAACCGTCGGCGGGTCGGCGACCGGCAAAGCCCTCGATGATTCCTCGATGGTCACACTCATGCCTCTTCCCTCATGACTTTCGCGGCGTACGCCGGGTCGCCCGTGACCAACGCGTGGTGGGTGCCGGTCGCCGTCACGGACGTACCGTCGCACACGACCACTTCGTCCGCTTGGTCCAGCACGAGCGGGCTGGTGGAGACGACGATCGTAGTCTTGCCCGCACGGGCTTGGCGGAGCCGACGGGCGATCACGGTCTCCGTGTGCGCGTCGACCGCGCTGGTCGGTTCAACGAGGATCAACACCTCCGGATCCCGCAATAGGGCGCGCGCCAGACGAATCCGTTGCCGCTCTCCCCCCGAGAAGGACAGTCCTCTCTCGCCGATGATCGAGTTCAGGCCGTCCGGAAGCGCGGCGACGACGTCCTCGGCGCACGCGACGCGCAACGCCGCCGCGACCCGGTCCGGTGGACCGTCGAGTTCATCCGACAACGGTCCGGCGAAGAGTGTGGCCTCGTTGTCCGCGAGCAGTACACGCTGCCGGACGACGTCGGTCGGCACGGAGGACACCGGCACTCCGCCGATGGTCGCACCGGCGGCGAAACCGCCGAGCCGCTCCGCGATCTCGGCTCCGATCTCCGGTTCCGGGGTCACCAACGCGGTGAGGCTGCCGGGTTTCGCGACGAAGCCGGAAACGGGATCGTGCACAGGAGACCGAGGGGGAGGCGGCACGGCGTCGCCATCGGGCGCGGACGCCAGGGACAGCACCTTCACGACCCGGCCGGCGGAGACGTTCGCGCCCACCGCCAGGTCGACGAGTTCGGTGACGACCCGCATCGGCAACGCCAGGAACGCGACGTAACCGTAGAAGGTGACGAGTTCGCCGGGCGTCAACGCGTCGGCGACCGCGAGACGGGCACCGAGCCACACGACGGCGATGACGAGTATGCCCGGCAGGAGCACCTCGGCCGCCGACAGAACCGACTCGATCCGCG
Organism: Stackebrandtia soli; assembly: GCF_965137155.1. Classification (NCBI taxonomy): domain Bacteria; kingdom Bacillati; phylum Actinomycetota; class Actinomycetes; order Glycomycetales; family Glycomycetaceae; genus Stackebrandtia; species Stackebrandtia soli. The sequence goes on along the minus strand of NZ_CBCRZX010000015.1, from coordinate 2,838 downwards.
CGACCCGCACACCCGCGTCCCGCACCTCCGCCGAATCTCGGCGATAGCGCCGCGAGAACGTCGACTCGCCGCCGATGCCACGCAACACCCGCAGGCCGACAACGATGTCGGAGGCTCGTTCAACGAGGTCGGCCTGTCGGTCTCGACGCTGCTCGATCCGATTGTGCAACGGGCGCAGCAACGGCCCCGTGCCGAACAGCAACAGGGGAACTCCGATGAGGACGACGAGTCCCATCGGGATGGACGCGACCAACAGCATCGCGGCGACGACGAGGATCGTCACGACCGCGCCGAGCCCACGGGCCAGGGAATCCAGAAGGTATCCGACCTGGGAGATGTCGTTGGTACCGACGGCGACGACCTCACCGGCCGCGATCCGTTCCTGGAGTCGGGCGCCGAGACGCGTGGCGTGCCGGGTCACCAACTGCATGATGCGATACGTGACGCCGAGACGGATGGCCGTGTCGCATCGGTGCCGCATGATGCCTCCGACCGCGGTCAGGACGGCGAGCACGAACACGGCCGCAACCCACCACAACATACTGTCCATATCAGACGAGATGACGGCGTCGATGCTTCGGCCGATCGCGTACGGTGTCAGCGCCATACTGACCATCCACAGGCAGCCCCAGCCGAGTCCGGCTGAGACGACACCGGCGTGCCGAAAGGCCAGCCACGTCAGGAAACGGTTGGCCGAACGGAGATCTGGTTCTCCAGGATCGTTCACAGGGTAGGTGTGCATTGGACGGGATTGTACGGAGTAGAGAGCCGACGGCCAGACCGAACCGACACCGCGACATGCCCAGACCGCCGACGACGCAACGTGATCGACATTCGATCGACATCGAAGTGCCTGGTAGTCGGCGTTTGCCACGATCAGTAGACTCGCATCCTGGACATGGACACAGTGGCGCCCCCGGCCGCTTGCGGCAGTGGGCGAAGCCTCGCGTCCGATCCGTCCCGACGAGCACTGCCCCCGTATCGGTGCAGCCGAACAGAAGGACCCGTATGAGCGACACCGCCGTGATCCCGCTCGAGACGCGCGACGGCGTCCCCTTGTTCCGGTTGACCACAGGCGAATCGACGGTCATCGACGAACTGGTCGACGCCGCGATGGTCTCCTTCGGAGCCTCTCTCGTACCGGACTTCCTGGAACTGGCGCTCCTGGCGCACCACCTGCCGGAGCGACTTCGTCGAGTCGCCACCCACTTCCGGCTGACCGGACGCCCCTACGGCGGATTCATCCTCTCCGGGCTCCCCGTCGACGAGACCCGCGTCGAGCCCACCCCCATGAGCTACACCATCACCGACAAAGACCCGTACACCGTCCGCATGGAGACGCTGTTGCTCCTCATCGGATCGCTCATCGGCGACCCGTTCTCCTTCGCGACGCAACAACGTGGACGGCTCGTCCTCGACGTCTTCCCAATCCCCGGACACGAGAAGCGGCAGTTGGGCACGAGTTCGAACGTGCTGCTCGAATGGCACAACGAGGACGCCTTCCTCGCCGACCGCCCCGACTGGATCATCTTGATGGGTCTTCGGAATCCCGACAAGACGGCCACGACCCTCGGCCTGGTCGACGATCTCGACCTGGACCCCGATGTCCGGCGCGTGCTGTTCGAAGACCGGTTCGTCCTGCTGCCCGACGATTCGCACACGGCCGCGCTCAACAGCGAGATCGCCGGGGACGAGGACCCGCAGCACGCCGACACGTCATTCGCGGCGATCACCGCGATGAGCGACACGCCCGAACCCACCCCGATCCTGTCGGGGGACCGGGCCGCGCCGTTCGTCCGCATCGACCCGGCGTTCATGAAGTTCGACCTGGACGACCCCGAGGCCGAGGCCGCGCTGTCCGCCGTCATCACGGCCATCAACGAACGGTTGTGCGACGTCGTCCTCGAGCCCGGCGAGATGCTGCTCGTGGACAACAAGCGCGCCGTCCACGGGCGCCACCCCTTCACGCCGCGCTTCGACGGCACCGACCGGTGGCTCAAACGCATCCTGATCACCGGCGACCTGCGCCGCTCGGACGGCTTGCGCGGCGGAGATCACGGCCGCGCCGTCCACCGACACCACCAAAGCCAGCCGTAACCGACCGCATTGGAGTAACCCGTGGCCCAGGAACTGTTCTTGTCCCCTTCGGTGAGTCCGCAGCCGCTGATCCACCGGTGGTACGCCTGGCCACAGTTGGTCAGCCCGCTGACCGGTGGACTCAACCTGCGCAACCGACAGCTGGCCATCATGGATAGTTACCTTGCGAACGCCAAGATCCACGCCGACGCGCTGGCGAACCCCGCCCGAATGGCGGGCCCGTTTCTCGACCCAGGACAGTCCACCATCGACGATGTGAAGGTGTACAGCGAGCGGGTACGTCTCGACGCCGCCCCGATGCTGCGGTTCGCCGAAGACGTCATCGCGGCCCGTGCGCTCCTGCGCGAGCACGCCGATGGCGGCCCCCTGACATCCATCTACGACAGTCTTCCCGAAGGACTGCGCGGCCTCGTCGAGCTCACCTACGACGACTTCGATCAGCCCGCCATCCGGTTCTTCGAATCCCTCGTCTATCGCGACGACGCCTACCAACGGAACGCGCAGTCGATCTCGCTCCTGGCCGAACCGGACCTGAACCAACCATTCATCTTCAACAGTCCGCTGTTGCCCAACTCCGACCGTGTCGACATCGCGATCCCTTTCGACTCACCGGAACTCGACGCGCTGTACGCGGCGCGGCACACCGCCACCGACGTCGACGCGCTCGCCGACCGGCTCAGCGTGGCAACCGGAGACCGCGCCCGATTCGCGGCGCTGTTCACCCCCGACGCTCCCCAACCG